>JAIWOG010000257.1 GCA_020217035.1 Magnetospirillum sp.
ACCGGTCGCGCCCCCAACATCCGCATCTGCAAGCCGGGCGGCAGGGTGGGGGCCAACAGCAGGGCGATTCCACCGCCCAGGCTCAGCCAAAGGATGCCGTCGGGACCGGCGACGATCCAGCCGCAAACGGCCAGCAAGCCGCCCATGCCGAGCAGCATCAACGCGGTCTGCAAACGGTTGCGCCACAGGTGGCGGCGCTCGGAGGCGGCGTTCCACAGCAATCGTTTCATGATCATGATATGGGGCGGATTGGCCAAGTCTCCACCTTCTGGTGGCGCGTCTTTGACGCTATGATGGCGGGGTCATAGCCGGAGCCCCCCATCCATGGCCGTCAACACCGTTCTGGAACGTCGATTCTTTCCCGCCGGCGAAACCATCTTCAGGGAAGGCGACAAGGGCAACGTCGCCTACATCATCCAGTCGGGGGTGGTGGAATTGTGGTGCGGCCGCACCTGCATCGCCGAGTTGCGCGACAACGCCATCTTCGGCGAAATGGCGTTGATCGACGGTGCCCCGCGCATGGCCACCGCCAAGGCTCAGTCCGACATCAACGTCATCTTGCTGCCCAGGGCGGTATTCGACGCCAAGATGGAAGGGGTGGATCCCTTCGTCATCAAGCTGATCGGCATCTTGATCAACAACGTGCGCAACTTCGCCAAGATGGTGGGTTAAACATCCGGCAGCAGCGCCGCCTCGGCGTCGGTGAACACCCGCGAGCGGGTCAGGAAGCGCAATCCTTCCGGCCCTTCCAGGGAAAACATGCCGCCGCGTCCCGGCACTACGTCGATGATCAGCTGGGTATGGCGCCAATAGTCGAACTGGGCGCGGCCCATATAGAACGGGCAATCGCCGATCTGGCCCAGCAGCACGTCGGAATCGCCCACCAGGAACTCGCCTTGGGCATAGCACATGGGGGCGCTGCCGTCGCAACAGCCGCCCGATTGGTGGAACATCAGCGGCCCGTGCTTGGCTTGCAGGACCTTGATCAAATCCAGCGCCGCGTCGGTGGCCAGCACCCGTTGCACCATTGTCGCCTCCCAAGAGAAAGGGGGGACGGCGGGTGCCGTCCCCAGTTCGCGGAAACACCGGACAGAATGATCAGAAGAAGCCCAGGGCCTTGGGGCTGTAGCTGACCAGCAGGTTCTTGGTCTGCTGGTAATGGTCCAGCATCATGGCGTGGGTTTCGCGGCCGATACCCGATTGCTTGTAGCCGCCAAAGGCGGCGTGGGCCGGGTACAGGTGATAGCAATTGGTCCACACGCGGCCGGCCTTGATGCCGCGACCAAAGCGATAGGCGCGGTTGCCGTCGCGGGTCCACACCCCCGAGCCCAGGCCGTAAAGGGTGTCGTTGGCGATGGACAGCGCTTCTTCCTCGGTCTTGAAGGTGGTCACCGAGACGACGGGGCCGAAGATTTCTTCCTGGAAGATGCGCATCTTGTTGTTGCCCTGGAACACCGTGGGCTTGACGTAGAAGCCGTCGGTCAACTCGCCGCCCAAATCGGCGCGGCCGCCGCCGGTCAGCAGCTTGGCGCCCTCGCCCTTGCCGATGTCGATATAGGACAGGATCTTTTCCAGTTGTTCGGACGACGCCTGGGCGCCGATCATGGTGCTGGTGTCCAGCGGGTTGCCCTGCTTGATGGCGCCGACGCGGGCGATGGCGCGGTCCATGAAGCGGTCATAAAGCGATTCGTGGATCAGGGCGCGGGACGGGCAGGTGCAGACTTCGCCCTGGTTCAGGGCGAACATGGTGAAGCCTTCCAGCGCCTTGTCGAAGAAGTCGTCGTCTTCGGCGGCGACGTCGGGGAAGAAGATGTTGGGCGACTTGCCGCCCAGTTCCAAGGTCACCGGGATCAGGTTCTGCGACGCATATTGCATGATCAGCCGGCCGGTGGTGGTCTCGCCGGTGAAGGCGATCTTGGCGATGCGGGGCGAAGACGCCAGCGGCTTGCCGGCCTCGACACCGAAGCCGTTGACCACGTTGATGACGCCGGGCGGCAGGATGTCGGCGATCAGTTCCATCAGCACCAGAATGCCGATGGGGGTCTGTTCGGCCGGCTTCAGCACCACGCAATTGCCCGCCGCGATGGCCGGGGCCAGCTTCCACGCCGCCATCAGGATGGGGAAGTTCCACGGGATGATCTGGCCGACGACGCCCAAGGGCTCGTGCAGGTGATAGGCCACCGTGTCGGAATCAAGCTCGGCCAGGCTGCCTTCCTGGGCGCGGATGCAACTGGCGAAGTAACGGAAATGGTCGATGGCCAGCGGGATGTCGGCGGCCAGGGTCTCGCGGATCGGCTTGCCGTTGTCCACGGTTTCCGCATAGGCCAGCTTTTCCAGATTGGCTTCCATGCGGTCGGCGATGCGGGTCATGATCAGGGCGCGTTGCGCCACGCTGGTATGGCCCCATTTGGGGGCGGCGGCGTGGGCGGCGTCCAGCGCCAGCTCGATATCCTCGGCGGTGGAACGGGCTGCCTGGCAGAACACCTTGCCGGTGATGGGCGTGATGTTGTCGAAATACTGGCCCTTCACCGGGGCGACCCAATTGCCGCCGATGAAGTTGTCGTAATGGGGCTTGAACTGAACCGGGGCTTCGGCGGTGCCAGGGGCGGCGTAAAGCATGGATGATCCTCCCATTGTGTCGATGCCGCTTGTTGCGGCCTGGGATGAAAGGAGCGCACAATCCGTGCCAGCCATAGAGCGTTGATATCGTTCATATTGCTGCGCAGCATGGATGTGTCATGCTGCAACACTGTGTCAAAATGGAACAGTTGCGCCGCACAAGCATGTTTCCCTTGCGTCTCGGGGGGCGGACCTTGGACACTGGGGTCAACGAATAAGGCGACGGCCCCAAGGCCGCGCCCTGGGAGAACGCGTCATGGAAACCGCCTCTGACGGCCGTGGCCCCGGCCAATCATTGCGTCATGCCCGGCAATTGCTGGAATGCGGCCAGGTGCCCCCCGCCGGCCTGGTCGGCGCCGTGGTGGCGCGGTCGTGGCGGCGCAGCATGGAGGCCGGGCTGACCCCGTGGCGGGGTCTGGACGGCGCCCATCTGTCGGCCCCCGACCTGACCCGCGCCATCGACCGCCGCCGCGAACTGGTGACCCGGGCGCGGCCGGTGATGGAATACCTGCATGCCCAGACCCGGGGCTCGGGCTCGATGGTCATCCTGGCCGACGAAAGCGGCGTGGTGCTGGATACCATGGGCGATGCCGATTTCCTGGGCCGCGCCGAGCGGGTGGCGCTGATGCCCGGGGCGTCCTGGCACGAAACCCATCGCGGCACCAACGCCATCGGCACCGCCTTGGCCGAATCGGCGCCGGTCAGCGTCCATGGCGGCGAACATTTCCTGGAACACAATTCCTTCCTGACCTGTGCCGCCGCCCCGGTGGCCGGTCCCGACGGCCGCCTGGTGGGCGTGCTGGACATTTCCGGGCATCGGCGCGGACGGCACCCGCACACCGCCGGCTTGGTCAGCGCCGCCGCCCACATGATCGAGAACCGCCTGTTCGAGGCCCGCCACGAAGGCGGCTTGCGCCTGCGTCTGCATCCCCAACCCGATGGCATCGGCACCTTGGCCGAAGGTCTGCTGGCGCTGGACGGCGACGGCCACATCGTCGGCGCCAACCGCGCCGCCCTGGCCTTGCTGGGACTGGCGCCCAGCGCCCTGGGTCAGGTGCGGGTGCAAGACCGTCTGGCGGTGGATGTCGACGGCTTGTTGGATTGGGGACATCGCCGACGGGCGGCGCCGTTCATGGCCGACGGTTCCCATGGGCAGCGTCTGTTCCTGCGGGTCGAGGCGCCGCCGCGTCCCGTCCGGGCCAACGTCGCCACGCCGGTGCGGCACGACGCCTTGGCGGAATTGGAAAGCGGTGACGCCCAAGTGGCGCAAGCGGTGGCCAAGGCCCGCAAGGTGGCGGGCAAGGACATCGCGCTTTTGTTGATGGGCGAATCCGGGGTGGGCAAGGAAGTCTTCGCCCAGGCCGCCCATGCCAGCGGCCCGCGTGCCGCCGGCCCCTTCGTCGCCGTCAACTGCGCGGCGTTGCCCGAACATCTGATCGAGGCGGAATTGTTCGGCTATGCGCCCGGCGCCTTCACCGGGGCGCGGCGCGACGGTTCGCCGGGGCGCATCCGTCAGGCCCATGGCGGCACCTTGTTCCTGGACGAGATCGGCGACATGCCGCTGTCCATGCAGACCCGCCTGCTACGAGTGTTGCAGGACCGCCAGGTGGTGCCGTTGGGCGGCGGCAAGGCGGCCAGGGTGGATTTCGCCCTGATGGCCGCCACCCACCAGCCGCTGAAGCAGGCGGTGGCCGAAGGCCGCTTTCGCGCCGATCTTTATTATCGGCTGAACGGCCTGTCCCTGACCCTGCCGCCCTTGCGCCAGCGCGGCGACTTGCAGGCGTTGGTCGCCCGCATCCTGGACGACATCGAACCCGGCGGCGGACTGGCGCTGTCGGCCCAGGTGGCCCAAGCCTTCGCCGATTACGGCTGGCCCGGCAACATCCGCCAACTGGCCAACGTGCTGCGCACCGCCTGCGCCCTGCTGGATGACGGCGACACCCGTATCCGCTGGCAGCACCTGCCCGAGGATTTGATCGACGACATGCGCGCTCCTGCGCGTCCCGAGCCGGGGGACATGGGCGATTTGCGCCAGGTGTCGGACGCTGTGATGGAACGCACCCTGGCGGCGTGCGGCGGCAATGTCAGCCGTGCGGCCAAGCAATTGGGCATCAGCCGCAACACCCTTTACCGGCACTTGCGCAAACCCTGAGCAAGGGGGTGGTTGCCGATCCGCGAACGGACCCCTATGTCAGGGCTTGCCCTTCACGGAGATTTTCCGCATGACCGAACAAAACGCTTACGTGCCCCCCAAGGTGTGGACCTGGACCAAGCCCAGCGGCGGCACCTTCGCCAGCATCAACCGCCCCATCGCCGGCCCCACCCACGACAAGGACCTGCCGGTGGGCCAGCACCCGTTGCAGCTTTATTCCCTGGCCACCCCCAACGGCCAGAAAGTCACCATCATGCTGGAAGAATTGCTGGCGGCGGGCTTCAGCGGGGCCGAATACGACGCCTGGCTGATCCGCATCAATGACGGCGACCAGTTCAGCTCGGGCTTCGTCCAGGTGAACCCCAATTCCAAGATCCCGGCGCTCTTGGACCGATCCGGCCCCGAACCCATCCGGGTGTTCGAATCGGGTTCCATCCTGCTGTATCTGGCGGAAAAGTTCGGCGCCTTCCTGCCCAAGGATTTGGCCGGACGCACCGAATGCCTGAACTGGCTGTTCTGGCAGATGGGCAGCGCCCCTTATGTGGGCGGCGGCTTCGGCCATTTCTTCGCCTATGCGCCGTTCAAGATGGAATACCCCATCGACCGCTTCGCCATGGAAACCAAGCGTCAGTTGGACGTGTTGAACCGTCGTTTGGCCGATAACCGTTTCCTGGTCGGCGACGACTTCACCATCGCCGACATGGCGGTGCTGCCGTGGTATGGCGGGCTGGTCAAAGGATTCAGCTACAACGCCGCCGAGTTCCTGTCGGTCCACGAATACACCCACGTCATCCGCTGGGCCGATGAATTGCTGGCGCGGCCCGCTGTCAAGCGTGGCCGCATGGTCAACCGCACCTTCGGCGATCCGTCGGAACAATTGCACGAACGCCACGACGCGTCCGATTTCGACACCAAGACCCAGGACAAGCTGGGATGAAAAAGCGCGGCGGCGGGGTCATCCCCGCCGCAAGGCGACCAAGGTCTTTTGCAGACGGTCGAGGTCGGCGCCGAACGGCGACAGCACCGACAGCAGGCGGGACGGCGAGCCGGCGGGGAGGGCCTGGCGCAGCAACGCCGCCAGGGTTCCCGACGGGCTGAGGTCCACATAGACGGCGCCACCTTGGGCTTCCAGTCTGGTCACGGTGGCTTGGACGTTCATGGGCTGGCGGACGACGCGCCAGCCCAAGTCATTGTCGGCCGGGCCGATCGGGCCCATGGCGCAGGCCGACCACACCGGCCAGAACGGGCTGTCGCGCCGGATGTCGGCGAAGGCGTCGCGCCAGGATTGCTCGGCCGGGGCGACGAAGCGGGAATGGAAGGCGAAGGGCACCGGCAGGCGCTGGAACGGAACGTCCAGCCGCCGCAGCTCGGCTTCCACCGCGTTCAAATCGGCGTGCAGGGCGGCCAGCACGAAATGGCCGTCGGAATTGACGCCGACCCGTTCCGCCCGCTCGGCCAGGATGGGCGAGGAATCGAACAGGCCGGGCGCCGCCAGCACCGCCACCATGCCGCCTGGCGGACAGGTGGCGGCGAACAAGGCCGGCTGCCGCAAGACGCAATCCAGCGCGGCGGCGAAGGGCAGCATGCCGGCCACGCATTGGGCGACGAACTCGCCCAGGCTGACCCCCAGCAGCAGGTCGGGGCGGACGCCCTGGCCGACCATCACCTTGGCCAGGGCGTATTGCACCAGGAAGATGGCGGGATGGCTGGCCTCCAACTGGTCGAAGGGGCGGCTTGGCTGGGCGTCGGGGCCGTAAAGGCGTTCCAGCAGGGAAAAGCCGAGACTCTGCCGCACCTGGGCGTCGCCCGCCTCCATCCAGTGGCGGAACAGCGGCTGGGTGTCCATCAGGGCGGCGCCCATGCGGTAATATTGCGATCCCTGACCGGCGAAGCAGAAGATGACGGGCAGTGACGGGATCGACACGGGGGCGGGCCTTGACCGGGTACAGGGCCGGCAAGGCTAACCCGGACCAGCCGGACAGGCAATGCATGCGCGACGGCGGCAGGGATGATTTCGCCTCCTGGTGTAATTGGGCCTTTCCTTCCCCGGCTGTTGCAGGTACCGTCGCTGCGGGCCGGTGCGCATCGTGCGCAGGGCCGCGACACCCCCCTGCGCTTCGTGCCGAACGCGGGGCGCAACCGGAGGAAACCCATGGCTGCCCAGTCCGCCGCTTCCGAAACTCCCGTGACCGCTGCCGCCCCCCAGGCCGAGCCCGAGATCGCCCCGGCAACCGAGGCCGTCGGCCGTGGTCTGGTGGCCGAGAACCTGATCAAGGATTACGTCATCGCCTCGGTGGCGGCGTCCATCGTGCCGGTTCCGCTGTTCGACATCGCCGCCGTGGCGGCCATCGAAATGCGCATGATCCAGAAATTGTCCGAACTTTACGGCAAGCCGTTTTCCGAAGGCGTCGGCCGCAACATCCTGGCTTCCCTGGCCGGCGGCGTGTTGGGCTATGGCGTCGGCGCCGCGGTGGCGGTCAGCTTGACCAAGCTGATCCCCGGTGTCGGCTGGATGATGGGCATGGTGTCGCTGCCGGTGATGTCGGGGGCTTCCACCTATGCGGTGGGCCGGGTCTTCGTCAAGCATTACGAAGGCGGCGGCGACATCTTCGACCTCAGCACCGAAGCCATGCGCAGCTATTACAAGGAACAGTTCGAGAAGGGCAAGAAGCTGGCGGCGAAGGTCAAGGGGACCAAGCCCAAGGTGGACGAAGCCGCCCCGTCGGCGGCCTGATCATTCCGCCAAATACCCTTAAGAACGCCGCTTCCTTGAAGCGGCGTTTTTGTTTTGGCCGGAACGCGGCGGCTTAGGGGCGGCGCGGCAGGCGGCGGTCGTCGGAAGCCAACAGCACGATCACCCCGACGATGGGGCTGAACAGGAAGGCGATCAGGAAATTGCCGAAAAAGCCGAAGCGCTTGTAGCGGCCCAGCAATCCGATCAGCCACGAGGCGGCGATCCACAGGAACACCACGAACGGGTTCAGGATGTAGATCATGGCGGGGAACTCCTTGTCATGGGGGTTTCGGCGCCTTCGCCGGCCAGCGGGGCAAGCGGCTTGCGATAGCGGGCGACAGTGTGGAAGCGGGTGCCGTCGTGGCGGACCACATGGGCGGTGGTGTCGGTGATCAAACCATGGGAATCGAAGGTCACCGGCCCCGAGGCGCCGACAAAGGGCGCCTCGTAGCGGCTGATCCGCAGGTTGTCGGCGATGGCTTCGGGCGACAGCGTGCCGGCCCGCTTGACCGCGTGGGCCAGCACCTTGACCGCGTCGTAGCCCATGGCCGCCATCAGTCCCGGCGGACGGCCCAGGACTTTGGCGAAGGGGGTGGCCAGCGCCTGGCCTTCGGGGGTCGTGGTGTCGCCGTCGAAGATGGAGACGGCGACCACGTCGCGCATGGCCTGGGCGCCCACCCATTCCTCGACCTGACGGGAATACAGGTATTCTGGGCCGATGATCGGCATGGTCAGGCCCATCTGACGGGCGCGGGCGATGAACTGGGCCGATTCGGCGGTCGCCGACGAGGTGACGAAAAAGGCGTCCACGTCGGCCGGCTTGAACAGGTCGTTGTCCATCAGGAACAGCAACAGGTCGTCGATGGAACGGCTGGCGGTGGTCAAGCGGCCGCGATGCAGGATGGTGCCGCCCCCTTGGGCGAACAGGCTGCGGAACTGGTCGACGGTTTCGATGCCATAGCCGGAATTGTCCGACAGCACCACCACCTTGCGCAGCCCCTGCGACAACGCCCAACGAGCCAGGAAGTTGGCGTTGTCGGCGTTGTTGGGCTGCAAGGCGAAGGTCAGGTCAAGGCGATGGTTGCTGAGCGACGTCGCCGTGGCGTGGGTGGCCAGGAACAGCTTGCGATGACGTTCGTAGACGACGCTGGCCGGCACCGCCGTCGCCGACGATCCATGGCCGATCACCGCCAGCACCGACGGCATCTTGCCGATCCTGGTGGCCAGTTGCAGGGTCTGGGCCACCAGTTTTTCCAGTTCGACCTTGTCGGTGTAGCTGTCTTCCCGGAACAGATCCACCGCCAGCGGACGGCCCAGCAATCCCCCCGCCGCGTTGACCTGGTCGACGGCGATCTGGATGCCGGTGCGGAAATCCTGGGCGTCCTCGTCGGGGGAATAGACCACCGCCAGGCGCAACGTGTCGTCGCGCGGGGCCTTCGGCACGATGCCCGCCACCCAAAAGCCGACGCCGATCGCCAGCGCCAGGACCGCCACCGCCGCGACGGCAAGGCGAAGGCGTCGCGGGCCGGGGCTGGAGTTGGACTGGGGGCTCAGCGGTCGCCCCCCAGGATAAGCGGCAAGCCGTCCTTGCCCGAGCCCACCACCACGGTCTTGGCGTTCTGGGAGGTGGCCAGCTCGCGGGTGGCCTGGATGCCCTGCCAGCGCAACAAGTCGGGGGTCAGGCTCTTGCTGATGATCTGCTGGTAGTTCTGGATGCCCTGGGCCTCGATGCGCTTGCGTTCGGCTTCTTTCTGCTCGATGGCCAAGCGGTATTGGAAGGCTTTTTCCTCTTCGTGCAGGGCCAACTTGCGTTCGATGGCGTCGCGCACGGTGGCCGGCAGGTCCACCGACTTGACCAGCACGTCGTCGACGATGACATAGCGGTTTTCCATCTTCGACAGGCTGCTGACCACCACCGATTCCAGGAAACCGCGATGGCTGGTGTAGACCTCTTCCGGGCCGTACTGGCCGACGGCGCGCCGCAGCGCCGCCTCGGTCTCGGGGAACACCACCTTTTCCACGTATTCCGGCCCCACCGCCACGTGCAGCAGCGGCAGCATGCGGATGTCGGGCTGGAAGCGGATGGCCACCTTCAAGTTGACCGGCAAGCCGCCATTGGTCAGCAGAGAATAGTTCTGTTCGCGGGTCTGGAACCGGATGTCGTAGACGTACATGGTGTTCCAGGGCCAGATCAGGTGCACCCCTTCGTCGTAGATGTTGCCCTGGTCGGTGCCGGTGAAGAAGCTGTACAGCACGCCGGCTTGGCCGGAATGGATCGAGATCACCACCCGTTTCCACAGCAAGATGCTGGCCATCAACACCGCCAGCGACAGCAAGGCCGCCATGGTGCCGCGCAGGAAGCGGCGCTGGCGCTCGTCCTGGATGTGGTCGAAATCGTCGTCGATGTCCGCCATCAGGCCGGAATTCCCCCTGAAAAACCCTGACTTCCCCGAAACCAGGGCATTATGCGGGAAGGTCGAGGGCAACACCAGTGCCCAAGTGCGAAGGGGCCGGCGGTCATGAGGCGACCTCGGACAGCGACAGGACATGGCCCAGGATGACGGCCAGGGACGCCACCTCGGGCGCCTTCAGCACGCTGTGATGGGTTCCCGGCACGACCTGGATGTCCAAACCGCAGGCCGCCCATTCCGCCCAACCCAAGGTTTCGTCGTCCACAATCGGCTGGGCGGTGCGCAGCAGGGTCATGGGCGCGTCGCAGGGGACAGGGCGATAATCGGCCAACGCCCGGCCATGGGCCAGGTACAGGCCGCGCAACAAGGCTTGCCGCTGGGGATCGGTGTCGGGGGCGACCGCGCCGACGTCGCGGGCGAAGGCGCGGTCCAGGGTCTGCACGTCGTCGTCGCCTTCCAGACGGCGCAGGCAAGCGGACGTGTAGCTGTCGATCAAGGCCAGCACGTCCACCGTCTCGCCGATCTCCCGCAATTGACGGGCGATCTCGAAGGCCACCACCCCGCCCAATGACCAGCCGCCCAGGGCATAGGGGCCGCGCGGCTGGCATTGTCTGAGCGTGGTCAGGTGATGCGCCGCCAATTGCCGCAGGTCGGACAGCGGCGCCTGGTGGCCGTCCAGTCCCGGGGCCGGCAGTCCCAGCACGGTCGGTCCGGGCGGCAGGTGCCGTGCCAGCTGGTCATAGATGTCGACGCCGCCCAAGGCGGCATGGACCAGGAACAGGGGACGGCCTGCGTTTCCTTGGCGCAGCAGCACCACCGAATCCGGAAGAACCGGCCCGTCGTCGCCATCCCGGCGACGCAGGATGTCGGCCTGGCGGGCGATGGTGGTGGCGTCGATGAAGTCGGCGGTCGCCACCGGGCGGGCGAACACACGGCCGATTTCCGCCAGCAGCCGCACCCACAGCAACGAATGGCCGCCGCAGAGTTGGAAATCGTCCTCGATCCCTAGATCGGCGGCGTCCCGGTCCAAGACCGTGGCCCAGACGTCGCGCAATCGCCGTTCGACCGCGTCGCGCGGCGGGGCGCGGTGGCGGGTGGCGGGGCGCGGCGCCGGCAAGGCCGCGC
>JAIWOG010000258.1 GCA_020217035.1 Magnetospirillum sp.
CCCCGCCGCCGGGCCGCCATCGCCCTGGCCCTGGCCGCCCTGGGATCGGCCGCAGCGCTTCCGCTGCTGCGCTTCGGCGCCGGCCCGTTGCTGGCCGCCGGGCTGCATCCGGTGGCCGCCATCGTCACCCTGGCCGCCGCGCTGTTCCTGCTGCCGTCGCTGTTCGCCGGCATCGTCTCGCCCATCCTGACCAAGTTGGCGGTGGATGCCGATCCCGCCCATACCGGCCGGGTGCTGGGCCGCATGTACGCCCTGGGGGCGGCGGGGTCGATCCTGGGCACCCTGTCGGCGGGCTATCTGTTCATTTCGTGGATCGGATCGGTGGGAACGGTGGTGGCGGTCACCGGACTTTACGCCGTCCTGGCCCTGGCTATGCTGGCCGGACAGCGCCGTCCCGTGCTGGTTTGCGCGGCGGCGTTGACCATGTTGGGGACCGGCTTGGCCGTCACCCCACGCGCCTTGGCGTCTCCCTGCACGGTGGAAAGCGATTATTACTGCCTGAGGGTCGAGGATTTCGGGCCGCAAAGCGGCCGCGAAAGCCGGGTGCTGGTGCTGGACCATCTGGGTCATGGCATCAACGACGCGGACGAACCGCAATTATTTCATTCGTCATACCTGCATTTTTCCGACGAAATGGCGGCGCGACGGTTCGGCCGCGATTCGATGTCGGCCTTCTTCATCGGTGGCGGTGCCTTCACCTTGCCCCGCGCCTGGAGCCAGGGCTTCGCCCACCCCCATCTGCACGTGGCGGAAATCGACCCGGCGGTGACCCAAATCGCCCAGGACCGGCTGTGGCTGGACACCAGCGCCAAGGGGTTGGTCGTCGACCATCGCGACGCCCGCCTGGCCTTGCAATCCCTGCCCGCCAAACCGCAATTCGACGTGGTGTTCGGCGACGCCTTCCACGACATCGGTATCCCGCCGCATCTGGTCACCCGCGAATTCCACGGCGCAATCGCCGCCCGCCTGAAGCCCGGCGGCTTTTACGCCATCAACGTCATCGAGGCCCGCCAACAGCCGTTGTTCCTGTTCGCCCTGCTGAAGACCCTGGCCCACGACTTCGCCGCCGTGGAAGTGTGGGTGGACGGTGACGAGATGGCCCAGGGCGAACGCGTCACCTATCTGGTTCTGGCGTCCGACCAGGCCAGCGACACGCCGATCATCCGCTCCAGCCGCTTCTTTCCCCGCCACTGGCTGCGCCTGCGCGGCGACCAGGTGCGCCAGGCCATCGCCGATTCCGGCGTCCCAGTGCTGACCGACGATTTCAGCCCGGTGGACCGTCTGATGGCCCATGTGCTGCTGGCCCCGGAAATCGGCGAGAAATGACATAATCCGGCCATAAGCTTCGTGTTAAAACCCCTGTCATGGACCTGCACCACCCAGCCCTGACCGCCGCCGCCATCGTCGCCTTGGCGGCGCTTGCCTGCGGCGTCGTCATGACGCGGCTGCGCCAACCGGCCATTTTGGGCTACATCCTGGCCGGCGTGGCGCTGGGACCGTCGGGCTTCCAACTGGTCAGCAACCGCGACGCGGTGTCCACCCTGGCCGAGTTCGGGGTGCTGATGCTGCTGTTCGTCATCGGCATCGAACTGGAACTGCGCCGCTTCATCCAAGGCTGGAAGGTGGCGGTCATCGCCACCTTGATCCAGATCGCCGGATCGGTGGGGGCGGCGCTGCTGCTGCGCCACCTGATGGGGTGGAGCTTCGGCCTGTCCATGGTGCTGGGCTTCGCCGTGGCGGTGTCGTCCACCGCCGTGGTCATCAAGATGCTGGAAAGTTCCGGCGACCTGGACAAGCCGGTGGGCCGCACGGTGATCGGCATCCTGATCGCCCAGGACATGGCGGTGGTGCCGATGATGTTGTTCCTGGGCAGCATGGAACGCCAGGGCATCATGCCGCTGGACGTGGCCAAGGTGGTGTTCTCGGTGGCCTTCCTGGCCGGCTTGTTCTGGCTGCTGGTCAGAAAGCAGGTGCGCCTGCCGGTCTCGGCGCGGCTGGCCAAAAGCGGCGAATTGGGACCGCTGACGGCGCTGGCCTGGTGCTTCGGCGCCGCGGCGCTGTCCGGCCTGATGGATTTGTCGCCGGCCTATGGCGCCTTTTTGGCCGGGGTGGTGATCGGCAACTCGACCCAGCGCGAGACCATCCTGAAAAGCGCCGAACCGGTGCAAAGCGTGTTGCTGATGGTGTTCTTCCTGTCCATCGGCTTGCTGCTGGATTTCGCCTTCATCTGGAAGCATCTGGGCCAAGTGCTGACGCTGTTGTTGATGGTCACCTTGTTCAAGACGGTCCTGAACATCGGCGCCCTGCGCCTGTTGCGCCGCGACTGGCCCCATGCCTTCGTCGCCGGCGTCGCCTTGGCGCAGATCGGCGAGTTTTCCTTCCTGCTGGCGGAAGTGGGCAAGGCGTCGAAATTGATCACCGCGTCGGAAACCAAGTTGGTGGTGGCGGTCACCGTGTTGTCGCTGGTGTTGTCGCCTTTGTGGCTGCTGACCATGCGCCGTCTGCATGCGGTGGCCGAGACCGGGGCATCGACCCTGCACGACCTGCTGTCCGGCGCCTTCGTCCGCGAAGCCCGCATCGCCGCCCGCCTGGTCCGTCGTCGTCGCAAGGAACCGCCCGATGCCTGATCTGTCGTTGGAACGATCCCTGGGCGGCATCGTCGTCGGCATCGACGAAGTGGGCCGTGGCCCGTTGGCCGGCCCGGTGGTGGCCGCCGCGGTGGTCATTGATCCCGCCGCCCTGCCCGTGGAACTGGCGACGCAACTGGACGATTCCAAGAAACTGAGCGCCGCCAAGCGTCAACGCCTGGACCAGTTGGTGCGTGCCCATTGCCGCTTCGCCATCGCCGAGGCGTCGGTGGCTGAAATCGACCGCCTGAACATCCTGAAAGCCACCTTCCTGGCCATGCGTCGCGCCCTGGACGGGTTGGGACTGACCATCGACCACGCCCTGGTGGACGGCAACCGGCCGCCGCCGCTTCCCTGCCCGGTCACCTGCGTGGTCGGCGGCGACGGCAAGTCGCTGTCCATCGCCGCCGCCTCGGTGGTGGCCAAGGAATATCGCGACAGATTAATGCGCGATCTGGATGTTCAATTTCCCGGTTATGGCTGGGCCAAGAACGCCGGCTATGGCACCAAGGCGCATCTGGACGCCTTGCGCCGCCTGGGTCCCACCCCCCATCACCGGATCAGCTTCGCCCCGGTGGCACAATTTGAATTGATGTAATTTTCAAGCAACATTATTCCTTACCCTTATGTTTTTTGCGGTGATATGGTGCGAAAGTCCGAGCCCTATCCGACTAAAGCCGTGGAAACAGATCAAGAATCCAAGACCATCGCCTCGCCCCTTCGGCTAACGGCCATGCGCACCGCCCTGACCGTTGCCCTGTTGTGGTCGGTGGTGACGGGCTTGTCGCTGTGGTGGAACATCGATTGGCAACACAGCTTTGCCGCAGGCTTGGCCAACACCCCCCAACCCGCCGCGGCCCTGAACGAATACATCAACCGGCATCTATCGGTGCTGGTGCTGGTTCATGTGGCGGTGTGGACTATGGGCATGGTCGGTCTGGTCTATGGCTCGCATCAGGCGACCCAGCGCCAAGGCTTCCAGGTCCGGGCGGAAAATCGGAACCGCCTGGCCGAACACGTTTTCAACAACGCCCTGGAAGCGTTGGTGGTGACCACCGGCGACGGCACCATCGTGCGGGTCAACCCGGCCTTCTGCCGGCTGACCGGCTATACGGCCGAGGAGGTGGTGGGCCACAAGGCCAACGTGCTGCGCTCGTTCCATCATGACGACGCCTTTTATGCCGACATGTGGCGCAGCCTGCTGGAAACCGGCACCTGGCAGGGCGAATTGAAGAACCGCCGCAAGGACGGATCCGTCTTCGTCGCCCGCGAAAGCATCACCGCCCTGTGGGAACCGGGCCTCGGCAAGCCGCGCTATTACGTCGCCAGCTTCGCCGACATCACCGCCCAGGTGGAAAGCCAGCAGCACATCGAACACCTGGCCCATTACGACCCGCTGACCGACCTGCCCAACCGCGTGCTGTTCCGCGACCGCCTGAACCACGCGGTCACCCATGCCGGGCGCGAGCGCCGCCGCATCGCCGTGTTGTTCCTGGATCTGGACGGCTTCAAGAAGGTCAACGACAGCATCGGCCATCGCGCCGGCGACACCTTGCTGGTCGAGGTGGCGCGGCGCCTGAGGTCGTGCACCCGTTCGTCCGACACCATTTCCCGTCTGGGCGGCGACGAATTCGCCCTGGTGCTGGAACGCATCGACGACGCGGCCGACGTGGTCATCGTCGCCGAGAAATTGCTGGCCGCCCTGGCCGGGTCGTTCCTGCTGGAAGGCCGCGAGGTGTTCGTCGGCTCCAGCATCGGCATCAGTCTGTACCCCGAGGACGGCGACAACGCCGAGACCTTGCTGAAGCACGCCGACACCGCCATGTACCAGGCCAAGGCCGAGGGCAAGGGCCGGTTCAAGTTCTATTCCGCCGACATGACACGGCGCCAGGAACACCGCCTGGAACTGGAAGGGGCGCTGCGTATCGCCATCGAGACCCGCAGTTTCGAGGTGCATTACCAGCCCAAGCAACGACTGAAGGGCGGCGCCATCGCCGGCTTCGAAGCCTTGGTGCGCTGGAACCATCCGACCTTGGGGATGATCTCGCCGGCCGAGTTCATCCCCCTGGCCGAGGAACTGGGGCTGATTACCCAGGTCGACCTTTTGGTGCTGGAACAAGCCTGCGCCATGGGGGTGGCGTGCCAGGAACAGGGACATCCGGTGACCATGGCGGTCAACCTGTCCAGCCTGGACCTCAGGAATCCCGACCTGCCCACCCTGATCGCCGGCATCCTGGCCCAGACCGGCCTGCCGGCCCACTTGCTGGTGCTGGAAATCACCGAAAGCTTCGCCATGGAAGTGGGCAAGGGCCAGATGGAAATCCTGGAACGCTTGACCCAGTTGGGGGTCAGCCTGGCCATCGACGATTTCGGCACCGGCTATTCGTCATTGTCCTATCTGAAGGAATTGCCGGTGGAATCGGTGAAGATCGACCGCTCTTTCGTCCGCGACATCGGCACCGATTCGCGGGACACCATGCTGGTGTCCACCATCGTCGGCCTGGCCCATTCGCTGAACCTGAAGGTGGTGGCCGAAGGGGTCGAGGACCACGACCAACGCACCCTGCTGGACGAACACAATTGCGACGAGGCCCAGGGCTATCTGGTGGCCCGGCCCATGCCGGCGGACCAGGTCTTCGGCTATTTGCGGGGGATGGCGGCGGCGGCCATGGCCGAATAGTTAAGAATTCATTGATTCCAATAGGTTCTTGACGGATTCTGTCATTTGACTCAAAGTGCGGGTCATGACTCTGCCGCTCGACACCATTCTGCAAGGCGATTGCATCGCCAACATGGAGGCCCTGCCCGCCAAATCGGTGGACCTGGTCTTCGCCGACCCGCCCTACAACCTTCAACTGGGCGGCGAGTTGCTGCGCCCCAACAACAGCAAGGTGGACGGCGTCGACGACGACTGGGACCGCTTCGACAGCTTCCGCGATTACGACGACTTCACCCGTCGCTGGCTGGCCGCCGCCCGCCGGGTGCTGAAGGACGACGGGGCGCTGTGGGTGATCGGCAGCTACCACAACATCTTCCGGGTCGGCGCCACGCTGCAGGATCTGGGCTTTTGGATGCTGAACGACATCGTTTGGCGCAAGTCCAACCCCATGCCCAATTTCCGCGGCACCCGCTTCACCAACGCCCACGAGACCTTGATCTGGTGCGCCAAGTCGGCGGAAAGCCGCTACACCTTCAATTACGAAGCGATGAAGGCGTTGAACGACGATTTGCAGATGCGCAGCGACTGGACCATTCCGTTGTGCACCGGATCGGAACGGCTGAAGAACGACGGCGCCAAGGTGCATCCGACGCAAAAGCCGGAAATGCTGCTGTACCGGGTGCTGATGGCCACCACCAAGCCCGGCGACGTGGTGTTGGACCCATTCTTCGGCACCGGCACGACGGGCGCGGTGGCGAAGAAGTTGAAGCGCCATTTCATCGGCTGCGAACAAGACGGCGACTATATCAAGGCGGCCCAGGACCGCATCGGCAAGGTGCGCCCGGTGGCGGAGATGTCGCTGTTGACCACGCCCAGCAAGAAGTCGGAACCGCGCGTCCCCTTCGGCACCGTGGTCGAACGCGGGCTGCTGGAGCCGGGCACCATTCTATACGGCAACGGCAAGGACAGCCTGACCGCCAAGGTGCGCGCCGACGGCACCCTGATCAGCGCCGACCATCGCGGCTCGATCCACAAGGTCGGCGCCCTGGTGCAGAACGCCCCGGCCTGCAACGGCTGGACCTTCTGGCACCTGAAGCAGGGTGACGAATTGGTCCCCATCGACGTGCTGCGGCAGAAAATCCGCGCCGAGTTGCACTGATCCTGCGCCGGATTTGCCCGGGTCCTTCGTGAAATCCGGTAGGTTTAACCGTTCTGGATTTCGTCGTGCGTCCGACTTTGTTGCCCGCCGTGCTTGCCTTGCTGTTCCTGACCTCGGCCTGTGGTGGCCCGCCCGGCGGCGAACGCCCAGCCCCCGGCCCGGAACGTCCGCAAGCCCTGCCCCTGATCAACACCCCCACCGGAGAGCCCTTGGGCCGGGCTCAATGCCCCCACGCCGCCAGCGCCTGGTTCGTCCGCACCGATAGCGACCGAGACGGCGGACTTTCCCGCGCCGAATTCAGCACCGATGCCGGTGCCGTGTTCGCCCGCCTGGATCGCGACACCGATGGTTTCGTCACCCCCGACGAATTGCAAAAGGCCCGCATGCCATTCTTCGATCAAGGCGGCCAGCCGGAACAGCCACAGCGCCCACGGGGTAGCGGTGTCATGGGTGGCGACATGCCCGCCCGCGAAGGCAAAAACGGCGGCGGGGGCGCCGGCTCGCCGGATCCGGTGATGACCGCCGATTCCAATCTGGATTTCAAGGTCAGCAGGGCGGAATTCGCCGCCCGCAACGATGCTGCCTTCACCGCTTTGGACAACAACGCCGATCACCGTTTGTCCATGGACGAAGTGGTGGCGAGCTGTCCTATCCAGCCAACCGCTCCATCTCGGCCATGAAACCTGCAAGGTTGCGCTGATAACCGGCGTCTCCTTGCCTCGCCCATTGCGCCAGCACCGTTAATTGCGCCCGGGCGACAGCCGCCTTGTCGACCTCGCCCAGGCGGCGCAGCAGGGTGGAAAAGCCCAGGTAAACCTCGCCCCCCATGGGTTTGGCCGCCAAGCCGGTCAGGGTCTGGGCCAGCCCAGGCGCCATGGGCAGCAAGCGTTCGGCATAGGCCCGCAGCACCGGCGCCTGATCCTGCAAGGCATGCAGTTCCGCGTCATAGGCGTCGCGATCCAGGATGCGTCCACCATCATAGACCGCCGGCGCATTGGTTGACACGTCGCAGGCCCAGCCAGGCCGTGGCACCAGCAGGTCACTTTGGTCCGCTTCGTCGCGCCAGGCGAAGAACGGCATGGCCCGGCACCGCAGCGGCTTGGCGTCGTGGATTTGGCACAGCCCGTCCGCCGCCAGGGCCGGACAAGCGGCGTCCTTCGGCAGATAGGCCACCGGCATCACCCGCAGCGCCGTCTTCTTGTCCAGCATCACCCCCAGCTTCCGCGCCTGGGCGAAGCTTTTCGCCTTGGCGCGGATGGGGACGACCATCACCGCCAGCGGGAAGCGCCCGGCATGGTCAAGCGCTTCCGCGACGGTCAGCGGCAGCACCCCGTGACAGCATTTGCCGCAAGCGGTGCAGGCGAAATGCCGGGCCAAGCCCTTAAGCCCCGCAGCACTTCTTGTATTTCTGCCCCGATCCGCACGGGCAGGGGTCGTTGCGGCCGACCTTTTCCACCTGACGCGGCGCCGTCTTCGGGTTGACCACCCCGTCGACATAAAGCCACTTGCCGTCATCACGGCGGAAGGTCCCCACCTCGTGGTGGGCGTGCGGCTGGCTGTTGATGCGGAAATAGGCGACGTATTCTATTTCGGCGACGTCGCCCTGGTCGTTGACCCGGCGCACCTCGACGAACTGGGGCTTGGCCTGCTTGGCCGAAGCTTCCACCTCGGCGCGTTCGAATTCGTCCATCTTCTCGGGCGCCAGGGTGGCGGCCAGGAAATCCATGTCGCCGTCGCAGAACGCCACGTAACGGGCCCGGAGCAAGGCTTCGGCGCTGGCGGCGGGGGTGGCGCCGGATATCACCGGGCCACAGCACTGGTCGAAATCAAGGCCGGAGCCGCAGGCGCATTTGCTCATTCTTCACCCTTTCGCGAACATGGCCGCAACCATACCCAGCCCTGGCCGATCCGGCAATTGATTGACCTTGGGTCCGCCGCGGCTTAGGTTTCCGCTCTTGCTTTTCACTTTGGGACCGAAAACCATGTCCGACATGTCCGCCCTTGCCCGTACCTCCTCGGCCTGGCCTTTCCAGGAAGCCAAGCAGTTGCTGGACGAGCGTTTGGGCGGCAAATGCCCGGACAAGGGATACGTGCTGTTCGAGACCGGCTATGGCCCGTCGGGCCTGCCCCATATCGGCACGTTCGGCGAAGTGGCGCGCACCACCATGGTGCGCAATGCCTTCAAGATTTTGGCCCCGGAAATCCCCACCCGCCTGTTCGCCTTTTCCGACGACATGGACGGGTTGCGCAAGGTGCCCGACAACATCCCCAACAAGGAGATGGTGGCCAAGCATCTGGGCAAGCCGCTGACCCAGGTGCCCGACCCGTTCGGCACCCATGACAGCTTCGGCGCCCACAACAACGCTCGGCTGCGGGCCTTCCTGGACGAGTTCGGCTTCGAATACGAGTTCCAGTCGGCCACCGAATGGTACCAGACCGGCAAGTTCGACGCCGCCAAGCTGCGCATCCTGGAATGCTACGACCAGGTGATCAACGTCATCCTGCCGACGCTGGGCGAGGAACGCCGCGCCACCTATTCGCCGTTCCTGCCGGTCTGCCCCCAAACCGGCATCGTGTTGCAGGTTCCGGTGGTCGAACGCGACGTCAAGGCCGGCACCATCGTTTACAAGCGCGACGACGGCAAGCTGGTGGAAACCCCGGTGACCGGGGCGCATTGCAAGATGCAGTGGAAGGCCGACTGGGCCATGCGCTGGTACGCTTTGGGCGTCGATTACGAAATGAGCGGCAAGGATTTGATCCCGTCGGTGGAACTGTCGGGCCGCATCTGCCGCAACATCGGCGGCACGCCGCCCATGAACCTGACCTACGAATTGTTCCTGGACGACCAGGGCCAAAAAATTTCCAAGTCCAAGGGCAACGGCCTGGCGGTGGAAGACTGGCTGAAATACGCGCCGCCCGAATCGCTGGCGCTGTTCATGTACCAAAAGCCCAAGGCGGCCAAGCGGCTTTACTTCGACGTCATCCCCCGTTCGGTGGACGACTACCTGACGTTCCTGGGCAAGTTCCCCGGCGACGAGACGCAAAAGCAGTTGGACAACCCCGTGTGGCACATCCACAACGGCCAGCCGCCGGTGGAAGAATCGCACCTGTCGTTCTCCATCCTGCTGAACCTGGCAAGCGTCTGCAATTCCGAGGACAAGGCGGTGCTGTGGGGCTTCATCCAGCGCTATGCGCCGGGCGCCAGCCCCGAGACCGCGCCGATCCTGGACAAATTGGTGGACGGCGCCGTCGCCTATTATCGCGACTTCGTCAAGCCGGCGAAGAAGTACCGCACCGCCACCACCGACGAAGCCCAGGCTTTCGCCGACCTGCAAGCGGCGCTGAAGGCATTGCCCGCCGACGCCACTGCCGAGGACATCCAGGGCGCCGTCTACGAGATCGGCAAGCGCGACTGTTTCGGCGAACTGAAGGCGTGGTTCAAGGCGTGCTACGAAGTCCTGCTGGGCCAGGACCAGGGGCCGCGCATGGGCAGCTTCATCAAGCTGTACGGCATCGACAACACCATCGCGCTGTTGGCCAAGGCGGCCAAGGGCG
>JAIWOG010000259.1 GCA_020217035.1 Magnetospirillum sp.
AAAGCCTGGACTGATCATTCCGTCTCGGGCGGCGCCCGGTCGTTGTCGGTTGCGGGCGGCGCCCGGTCAGCTTCGCCTGCGGGCGGCGCCCCGACGCCGCCCCAATCGGCCTTGTAGGTCTTGGCGACGATGTCGCACATGGTGCTGGCGAAACCCTTGGGGTTGAACGGCTTCAGCAAATAGCCCTGCACCCCCAGCGCTCGGGCCTTTTCCATGGCGGCGCTGTCCTTGGCGGCGGTGAACATCACCACCGGCAAGGCGGAAACCTTGGGGTTGAGCGAGGCCCTGACCCCCCCCAGGAAGGACAACCCGTCCACCGGTTCCATGTTGACGTCGCAGATGGCCACATGGGGTTTGCTCTCGCAGGCCAAGCGCAACCCGTCGGCGCCGTTGGCCGCCTCGTGGATGTGGGCGGCGCCCATGGCCTTCAACATGCGCACCAGCAACGACCGGGTGGTGGAATCGTCCTCGACCACCAAGACGACCACGTCGTCAGCGCTGAAACGATCCAATTTGCTCGCCGTGCTCATCCCACACCTCACCGCACATCCTTGAAGCGGAAATCCAATCTTACCGTGAAAGGTGCCTTGTCACGCAATTCTTGTGTCAACTTCAGCGGCTGGGCCTGACGAATGGCGCCATAGATGCTGTCGATGATGCGGCGTTGCACCACACCGGGGGGCAAGGTGCCGTACCCGTCGAACACGTCCTCGGGATTCCACGGCCGCCGCGCATCGTAGATGTCGGAAAAATGGCCGTCGGGCATCACCTTGACCGCCAGGCGGATGTCGCCGCTGGCATAGGCCCCCAAATCGGCGGGACGCCGCCAATGGCGCAGCACCCGCGACAGCACCCAGTCGCGCTGGTTCTGGGTCACCGGCGCCGGCTTCTTGACCTTCGCCGCCGGCTGGCTGGCGGCCGGGTCGGGCGGCGCCGGCTGCCTGTCCTTGAGCTCGGGGGGCGGCGCGGATTTTTCCGCCAGCTCACCGTCTTGCAGTTGCGGCACCGGCACGCCTGCTTCGGCCGGCTTAGCCTTGGGCGCCTGGGCTGGACTGGGCGCGGGCGGAGATGGCGGCACGATATCGACGGTCAGGGTGGGCGGCTCGGGCTTGGACGGTTCCGGCAAGGGAAAGCCCAGCCACGCCAGCGCCAACAGCAGGTGCAGCAACACCGACAGCACCGGCGCCAGATGGCGGCTGCGCGGGGGCGGCGATTGCACGCGCCAGGATGGTGTTTCGGCGGCGGTTTGACCCATGGCGCGGACACTAGCCTTGGCGCCCGTGAAAAGCAAAGCCGCAAAACGGGCGCCTGTCCAAACGTCCCTCAGGCAAGCTCGACCCGGTCGCGGCCGTTTTCCTTGGCCCGATAGAGCGCCATGTCGGCGCGGGCCAGCAAGGAATCCGCCGTCTCTCCCCCCCGCCATTGGGCAAGGCCGAAACTGGCGCTGTGGCGGGCGCCGGTCGTGAAAGCATGCTGGGCGATGCCCTGGCGGATGCGTTCGGCCAGAACCATGGCGTGGTCCAGGCTGGTGTCGGGACACAGGATCAGGAACTCTTCTCCGCCCCAGCGGCCGGCCGTGTCGGTCTGACGCGCTTCCCGTCGCAGGATCGCCGCCATCGACTTCAAAACCTCGTCGCCGACCAAGTGGCCGAAGCGGTCGTTGACCTGCTTGAAATGGTCCACATCCATCAGCACCACCGACAACGGCGTCGCCATCCGCGCCGCCCGCGCCAGTTCCAGTTCCAGCCTGTCGTTCAACAGCGACCGGTTGCCCAGGCCGGTCAGGTTGTCGGTGCGGGTCTGGTGGCGCAGCTTGGCGTTCACCGCCTTCAGCTTCAGCCCCCAGAACAGGCTGGTCAGCAACACCACCGCCAGCACCGCCCCGCCATTGCGCACCACATCAGGGTCGATGCCGGTGCGCACGGTCACCCCGGTATGGCGGTTGGCGATAGCGGTACGTTCAGCGGTCGAGATGGCGGCGATACCCTGGTTCAGCGCCGGCACCAAGGCGGCCCGTTCCGGGCGCACCCCCATGCGCAGCAGGTTGTCGTACCCCTCTACCCGTCCCGCCACCTTCAGGTTGAACCAGCCACGCCGTTTGATGGCGTGCACCGCCACCGTCATCGACCGCAAGGTCAGGTCGGCCTGACGGTTGGACACCATGGCGAAGGCCGCGTCCTCGTCCTTGGTGGTCACCACCCGCAGATTGGGATAATCGCGCCGCACCCATTCCTCGATGGAAGTGCCCTCGGGCAGCGCCAGCACCTTGCCGTCCAAGACCGCCAGGTCGCCGATGTCGGGACTTTCCTCGCGGGTCAGGATGACGTTGGGGTCGGCGAACAACGGGTCGGTGAACACCAGCCATTCCTGCCGGGCCGGACTGGAATTAAGGAAACTCAGCGCTTGGCAGCGGCCGTCACCGGCCGCTTTCAGACTTTCTTGCCAGGTGGCGGTGGGGACCAGTTGCAGTTCCAGTCCCGACCGCGCCGCCACCAAGGTCAGCAAATCGGCGGCGATGCCCACGTGATGGCCGTCGGAACCCACGGTTTCGTAGGGCGGCCAGTCGGGATCGGCGCAATAGGGCAGCACCTCGCGGCCCTGGGCCGGCAACAGGCACGCCAGCCACAGCACGGTCCCGAGAACAGAGGCGAAGACAAGGCAAGGTCGAGACAAGATGAAGGGTCTTAAGCTGCGAAAACGAGGCCCAGCCTAGTCCTGCCACGATGAGAAGAAAAGACGCGCGTCATCCTTCCTTGGTCACAAGCCCAGGGTCAACGCCGCGGCTTGGCCCGCGCCGTCGGCTCGGCCTGCATGGGGTCGTCGGGCCACCAATGCTTGGGGTATTGGCCCTTCAGGTCGGCTTTCACCGCGTGATAGGCGTTGGCCCAGAAGCTGGCCAGATCACGGGTGACCTGAACCGGACGCCGGGCCGGGCTCAGCAGGTGCAGCAACAGCGGCAGCGTGCCGCCCATGATGCGCGGGGTGTCGGCGCAGCCGAACATTTCCTGCAAGCGCACCGCCAGCACCGGTTCCTCGCCGTCGTAATCGATGGGCACGCGGCTGCCCGACGGCACGGTGACGTGGGTGGGGACCCATTCGTCCAGTTTCTTGCCCATTTGCCAATCCAGCAGGCCGCGCAGGGCTTGGGACAAATCCAGACGGGGCAGATGGGCGCGACGGCTGATGTTGGTCAGATAAGGCGCCAACCAATCCTCCAAACCGTCCAACAGCGCCTGGTCGGACAAATCGGGCCAGCCGCCCTGCGGGTCGCGGGCATGGGCGAATTGCACGCGGGCACGGAACCTGCGCAATTCGTCGCTCCACGGCAGAGCTTCCAGCCCCATCTGGCGGATGCCGTCGACCATGGCGGTCCCCACTTGATCGGCGGCCGGCTTGTCCAGACGCTTTTCCTCCAGCACCAGGTTGAACAAGCTGGTGCGCCGCGCCGCCACCACGGCGTCCTCGCGCTTGTCCCACCGCACCACGTCCTGGGTGCGGATGGCGTCGGCGAAGAATTCGTCGATCTCGGCGCGGCTTAGGGGGGCGGCCAGGAAAATGCGGGCTTCGCGGCGGTCGCCGTCCAACTCGGCGGCGACCAGCCAATCTTGGGCCGCCAAGGGCTCGTGATCCTGGAAAAAGGCGCCGCGCCCACCGGACAGCGCGAAGCGCGGTTCGCCGCCTGGGCGGCGCCTGGCGATGCGGTCGGGATAGGCGAAGGCCAGGACGAGACCGCAATCGCGGGACTCGCCGTCTTGCTCTCCCGCCCGCAATCCGACGCGGCGGCGCCAGTCCTTGGCCGACTGGCGGGCGCGGGCCAGGGCGCCGCGATCCACCGCCAAGCCGTGGCGGGGATCCAGCCGGTCGGCGCCGCGCAGGGCGTCCAGACGCAGGCGGATGTCGGAATCCCGGCCGCCGCGTTCCGCCCGCAACACGTCGCGTTCCGACAAGATGGCGGCGATGTCGCAGGCCAGTCCGCCCAGACCCAGGTACTTGGCCCGCAGCACCATGTGGGCCAGACGCGGATGCATGGCCAGACGGTTCATGGCGCGGCCATGGGGGGTCAAGGCGCCGTCATCGTCCACCGCCCCCAACTCGGCCAGCAATTCGCGGGCCTGGGCCAAGGCGGCGGCCGGCGGCGGCGTCAGCCAGGCCAGGGCGTTGGCGTCTCGCACCCCCCATTGCGCCAGGTCCAGGGCCAAGGCGGCCAAATCGGCCTCGGCGATTTCCGGGGCGGTGAAGGCAGCCAGGGCGCGGTCCTCGGCTTCCGACCACAGGCGCCAGCACGTCCCCGGCCCCTGGCGGCCGGCGCGGCCGCGCCGCTGGTCGGCGGAAGCGCGGCTGACCGGCACGGTGACCAGCCGGGTCATGCCGGAACTGGGGTCGAAACGCGGCAGGCGCATCTGGCCGCCATCCACCACCACGCGGACACCGTCGATGGTCAACGAGGTTTCGGCGATGGAGGTCGCCAGCACCACCTTGCGCCCGCCCCCCGGCAACGGCCGGATGGCCCGGTCCTGGTCGGCCTGGGACAGGTCGCCGTAAAGCGGCAGAACCTGGGCGGCGATGCCGTCCAACGCCGCCATGACCCGGCGGATTTCCCCCGATCCGGGCAGGAAGGCCAGGATGTCGCCGTCGGATTTTTCCAATGCCTGGCGGATGGCGGCGGCCATGGCTTCGACGAAGCGTCGTGGTTCCGGCCGCGACAGATGGAACGTCTCGACCGGCCAGGCGCGGCCTTGGCTGGACACCACCGGCACGTCGCCCATCAGCCTGGCCACCGGCTCGCCGTCCAGGGTGGCCGACATCACCACCAGTTTCAGGTCGTCGCGCAGCGCCGCCTGGCTTTCCAGGCACAGGGCCAGCCCCAAATCGGCGTTCAGCGAGCGTTCGTGGAACTCGTCGAAGATCACCACGCCCACCCCCGGCAGCGACGGGTCATCCTGCAACATGCGGGTCAGGATGCCTTCGGTGACCACTTCGATCCGGGTGTCGGGTCCCACCTTGCTGTCCAGGCGCACCCGGTAGCCCACCGTCCCCCCGACCTCTTGGCCCAGGGTCTCGGCCATGCGGGCGGCGGCGGCACGAGCCGCCAGACGGCGCGGTTCCAGCATGATGACGCGGCCGGTGCCCAACCACGGCTGGTCCAGCAGGAACAAGGGCACCCGGGTGGTCTTGCCGGCGCCGGGGGGCGCCTGCAACACCAAACCCGGCGATCGGGACAGAACTTGCGCCAGTTCGGGCAGGACGGAATCGATGGGTAACGCGGTCATGGCGGATTTATTAGCCTTTTCCGGCTAAAGAAGGAACCGCAAGCGGTTGAAGTTCGCGTCAATGTGAATGATAATGCGCCCCCGAACGCAACCCCCGTCGGGTCTTGCAGGGAGGAACGTGTTTTTCGCCAAGGCCGCGCGCCATTTCAGCCGACGCGAATGCCCCATTTCCGCCAGAAAGTTTGTCTACCCTGTAACCCTGGATCGGCGAAGGCGCCGGCCCGGGCCGACGTCCAAGGACGGCGTTTGGTTCAACACTCGCTGAATAAGCTATTGGGAGATGATGATGAAGAAGTTGCTCGGTCTGGCCGTTGCCGCCCTGTTGGTCGCCCCCGTCGCCGCCAATGCCGCTGACGCCCCCAAGGGCTTCAACGCCTGCAAGGCTTGCCACAAGGTGGAAGCCGGCAAGCATGGCGTCGGCCCCTCGCTGGCTGGCGTGTTCGGCACCAAGGCCGGCACCAACTATCCGGAATTCAAGTATTCCGACGCCCACAAGAACTCCGGCCTGACCTGGGACGAAGCCAACCTGTCCAAGTACCTGGCTGACCCCAAGGGCACCATCCCGGGCAACAAGATGGTGTTCGCCGGCATCAAGAACCCGGCCGACCTGAAGGAAGTCGTCGACTACGTGAAGTCCCTGAAGAAGTAATCCGCCCCGCGGAAACGCTTTTTCCGACGCCGCCATCCGCAAGGGTGGCGGCGTCGTCGTTTCTACTTCAGCCCGGTTTCGCCATAGAAGATGTCGGCGCCGTCATGCAGTTTGACGGTGATGCCGTCCTTGGCGCTGTCCGCCCGGCCCAGCCCCCGCAGCACCGGATGCAGATGGGTCAGCGCCGAGAAATTGCCGTGGATGGCCTTCAGCCAATCCTGCACTTGAGCGTTGCTGCTGCGGGTGGTGGTGACCAGCAGGGCGCGGACCTGCAGGCTGACCACGTCGTCGCGCATGCCAGGATACAAATCCTTGCGGATGTTGGCGCGGGTCAGCCAAGCGTGCTGCTTCAAATAGGTCTCGACGGTCTTGGCCTTGATCTGCACCGGCAGGGCGTCGCATTCGTCCATGGCCATGGCGGCCTCGGCCATGGGCTGATAGCCGGAATAGAAGGCGGCGTCGATGTTGCCTTCGCATAATTCCGGGGTCTGTTCCGACAATTCCAGTTCCACCGCGATGGCCAGGTCGCCTTCGGACAGGCCGGCGGCTTCCAGGGTAGCTTCGGCCATGGCCCGCTGGAACGACCCCGGGCGCCCCAAATTGACCCGCTTGCCCTTCAAGTCGGCCATGGATTCGATGCCCGACCCCTGACGGGCCAGCAACAACACCGATTCGCCCGGCAGGCTCAGTACGGAGCGCAGATCGGCGAAGGGTCCGACATCCTTGAACGGGCCGGTACCGGCGGCGGCCATCTGCGCCGCCTGGGCCTGAACCACCCCCAGTTCGACGGCACCCGACCGCAACGACGCCAAGTTGGCCGCCGATCCCGAAGACGGCACGGCGGCGCAGTTGACGCCGCCGCTTTCCTTGTTGACGACCCGGCACAAGGCGCCGGCGGCCGGGTAATAATAGCCCGTCACCTCGCCCGAGGCGATCAAGGCCACCTTGCCCCCCTCGGCCAGGGCCGGCATCGCCGCGCAAGCCAGAACCGCCGCCACCATCATGCCACCTGTCCGATATCGCCGCACCGGCACATCCCCCTTTTTTGCTTTGCAATCTTCGCCGCCTGGCGGCCACGCGGCCGGATCATAGCCGCAACGCCCCAGCCTTCGAAAGACCTTATACCCCCCTGTGCGTTGTCCAGGGCCGCTTTGTGCGATGCCGAAACAAATGGATTTTCCATAAAATGCGACTCAAAAGGGTTGCCATCGACAATTCAAATCGACACAATCGCCGCGGAAGATAAGGCGGAAGGCTAAGCAGCCGCCAAGGGGAACGGGGAGAGGGTGGAATGCGGAAAGGCTTGCTTGCGCTTGTGACCGCCGTCGTGCTGTCCGCCGTCGCCCTTCCCGCCCAAGCCATCCAATGCGTTCCCTACGCCCGTCAGGTATCCGGCATCGACTTGCAAGGCGACGCCTGGAAGTGGTGGAGCGCCGCCGCCGGCCGCTATGACCGTGGCCGCACCCCGCAGACCGACGCGGTGATGGTGTTCAGCCGCCAAGGCTCCATGCGTTATGGCCATGTCTCGGTGGTCAGCAAGGTGGTCAACAGCCGCATGATCCTGGTCGACCACGCCAATTGGGCGCCTGTCCGCAGCTCGGGCCGTGGCGCCATCACCAAAATGGTTCCGGTCATCGACGTGTCGCCGAAGAACGACTGGACCCGGGTGCGCGTCTGGTACGAACCCAGCAGCACCTTCGGCAGCAAGATTTATCGCGCCGACGGCTTCGTCTACAACCCGGCCCGCCGCGCCGTGCCGGCGACCAACACCAAGGCCGGCATCCAGAAGGTCGCCGCCCGCACCTCGGCGGCCTTGGCCCATATGGGGCAGCAGCATCCCGGCCTTGACGCCAGCTTCGGCGACGAATCGTCCAGCCCGGACAAGGCCGAGGCGATCGCCGAGATCGTCGCCGACACCAAGACGGTCGAGATTGCCCTGGCCGCCCCCGAGATGAAGACCCCCGCCCCGGCCGAGGCCAAGGCCACCGAACCGTCGGTCGCCAAGATCGCTGAACCCGCGCCCCGACCGGCTGTCGAACAGACCGCCAGCCCCGTGGAAGCGAACGACAACCTGGGGACCGCCATTGCCGTGGCCAAGAGCTCGTTCGGCAAGCGTTCGGCGCCGTCCGCGGTGATGTTCAACTAAGCCGTTCAACCAAGACGCTTTTCCGCCCTGGCTGTTTCGTTTAGGATCGTGGACTCACATCCGTAACAAAGCCATGGCATCGTCGCGACCCCTGCCGCCCACGCCCCCCTATTCACCGCTTCCCCTGCTGGAAATGGTCGAGGACGCGCTGTGCCTTTGTCATGACGACATCATCGTCTGGGTCAACCAAGCGGGGATCGAAATGCTGGGGGCCGACGGCCAAGCGTTGGTCGGCCGTTCGTTCCTGGACTTTCTGCACCCCGACCACAGCCGCACCTTGGTGGGCGGCATCTCCGCCCTGCAAGCCGACCCCAAGGGCCTGCCCATGATCTTGCGCCGTCCCGATGGCGGCACCATGGCCGCCCTGGTGGTGACCAAGTCTTTTGACGACAATGTGTACGGTGTCGCGCTCCGCGACCTGACCGGACGTCTGCCGGCCTTCGACACCTTGGTTCGCGCCGTGACAAGGCTGGAGGAACGGGCCCGCGACCTCAGCCGCCAGGCCAGCTTCGACGCCCTGACCGGCTTGCCCAACCGCACCTTGTTCATGGACCGCTTGGGCCAGGCGGTCCATCAGGCGGAACGCAACGGCCAGATGGTCGGCCTGATGTTCATCGATCTGGACGGCTTCAAGCTGGTCAACGACACGCTGGGCCACGACATGGGCGACCTGCTGCTGCAAGAGACCGCGCGGCGCCTTGCCGCCTGCATCCGCTCGGGCGACACGGTGGCGCGATTGGGGGGCGACGAGTTCACCGTGCTGATGCCCAATCTGGGCACCTACCAGAACGCCCCCAACGTGGCGGGGCGCATTCTCGACATCTTGAAGAGACCCTTCGACCTGGCCGGGCGCGAGGCGTTCGTTTCGGGGTCCATCGGCATCACCGTCTTTCCCGACGACGCCACCGATGCCATGACCATGCTGAAGAACGCCGACGCCGCCATGTATCGGGCCAAGGAACACGGCAAGGCTAATTTCCAGTTCTTCACCGCCGACATGAACGCCGCCGTCGAGGAACGACTGGCCATCAAGACCGGCTTGTCGCAAGCCCTGGAGCGCGACGAGATGGCGCTGGCCTTCCAGCCCAAGCTGGATTTGCGCACCGGCGCCTATACCGGGGTCGAGGCGCTGTTGCGCTGGAACGCCGCCGAACTGGGCCAGGTGTCGCCCGCCAAGTTCATCCCGGTGATGGAAGAATCCGGCCTGATGGGACGGGTCGGCGAATGGGCCATCGACGCCGCCTGCCGTCAATACCGCGCCTGGCTGGAAAAGGACGGCACCGCGCCACGGGTGGCCATCAACCTTTCCATCCGCCAATTGCGGGCGCCGGGCTTCGTTGCCCTGGTCCGCGCCGCCCTTGAACGCAGCGGCTTGCCGGCCAGCGCCCTGGAATTCGAGATCACCGAAGGCATGGTGACGCGTGACGCCGAAAACGCCGTCGCCGTTCTGAACGAACTGACCGAACTGGGCATCACGCTATCCATGGACGATTTCGGCACCGGCACCTCGTCGCTGTCGGTGATCCGCCGTTTTCCGGTTCATTCGGTCAAGATCGACCGCTCGTTCGTCGCCGACATCGCCACCGACGACTCGTCCTTGGAAATCATCCGCGCCATCATTTCCATGGGCCATGCGCTGGGACGTCGCATCATCGCCGAAGGGGTGGAAACCACCGAACAGGTCGCCGCCCTGCGCCGCCTGGGATGCGACGAAATCCAAGGCTACGTGCTGGCCCCCCGGTTTCCGCCGAATGCCTGGTCGAGGTGATGGCGACGCCGTCCACCCTGTAACCGCCAGGGCAGCCATCCGTCCGGGTAGGATTGCCAATTGTTAATGATCCAGGGTAGGGAAATACCTACTCTTTATCTTGCATCCACACCGGGCCCCCTTATAATGCCCCCTATCCCGCCGTGGCCATTGGGGGTCGAGCCGGG
>JAIWOG010000260.1 GCA_020217035.1 Magnetospirillum sp.
CAAGGAACAACCACAATGGCCGTCCAACAAAGCCGTCCCATCGACATCGTCATCGCCGAAAAGAATCCGCTGCTGCAATCCTCGCTGGTGAAGATCTTCGCTGGCGACGAACGTTTTTCCCTGGCCGCCGTCACCGATGACGGCGAACGCTTCATGGAAGCGGTGGAACGCATTCCCTTCGACGTCGGCATCATCGGCTGGGAAATGCCGTACATGGACGGCCGCGCCGTGTTGCAGGCCCTGCGCAACCGCGCCGACGCGCCGCGCTTGATCGTCTATACCGGCAGCCCCAATCCCGACGTGCCGCGCCAGGCCATGACCTTGGGCGCCGCCGGTTTTTGTTCGAAGCGCGAAACCCCGGAACAATTGCTCGACACCATCATGGCGGTGGCGTCGGGTCGCATGGTGTTCCCGTTCATCGACGTGTCGTCGCTGGCGTCGGACCCGCTGGCCGGCCTGACGCCCCGCGAACGGGAATTGCTGGCCGCGCTGGCCGGGGGCCTGACCAACCAGCAGATGGCCAGCCAGTTGGACATCTCGCTCAACACCGTCAAGTTCCACCTGAAGAACCTGTACGACAAACTGGGCGTCGGCAACCGCGCCCAGGCGGTGGCCTTCTATCTGAAGGGCCGCGAGGGGCGCTGACGGGACAACCGGGTGGGAAACGCCCACCCGGCATTTTTTCCTCGCATCGCAACATTGACTCTCCCCGCCCTCTCGGGCAGGGTTCGGCCCCTCCACAAGAGATTTGCGCCATATCCCGGCGGGTGTTCCTCCTCTGGCTCGCCATCGCCAGGATAAGGCCAAGGAAGATCATCTTGGGGACAGGGAGTTGAGGGCATGACCGAGATGCGCGACGTCCGCCACGGCCTGTCGCTTTGCGCCTATGATCTGCGCAAGGCGACGGAAGCGGCTGCTCGCCTGACACTGGGTCGCGCCGATGCCAACGCCGCCATGGAAGCCCTGCTGGCCGAACTTGACGCCTTGGGCCTGGACGCCAACCTGCTGGACGGCACCTCGCGCCGCCTGGGCGACCCCACGCGCCTGCCGGTTTGGGATGTTCTCGCCGATCCGGCGGAAGGCGCCGCCTGCCTGACCAAGGGGCTGACCAACGCCATGGCCTGCCTGGCTGTGGCCCCTGCGGGCAGCCTGTTCGACCCCGGCCCGGCCTTTTACATGGAAAAGCTGGTGGCGCCGGCCCAAGCCGCAGGCCACCTTGATCCCACCGCCCCGGTGGAAGAGCGTCTGTCGGCCTTGGCTTGCTGCTTGGGCAAAAGCGTGGCTGAACTGACCATCTTCGTGTTGGAAAAGCCGCGCCACCGCGCCCTGGTCGAACGCATCGAAGCCAGCGGTGCCCACACCCTGCAATATCCCGCCGGCGACGTGGCCGGGGCGGTGTTGGCCGCCATGCCGGATTCGGGCATCGACGCCCTGATGGGAACCGGCGGCATCACCGAGGGCTTGCTGGCCGCCTGCGCCGTCCGCGTCATGGGCGGCTGCTTCTGGGGGCGCCTGGACCCGCAACTGGCCACCGAACGCCGCGCTGTCGCCGAGGCCGGCCTAGACACCCGCGCCTGGATGGGCCTGGACCAACTGGTCCGATCCGACGACGCGGTGTTCTGCGCCACCGGCATCGCCAGCGGCCTGTTGCTGGACGGCGTCGAACGCCAAGGTGGCGCATCACGCACCCACAGCCTGTTGGTGGGAGGTGGCGCCGGCATGCGGCAAATGCTGACCACTTGGCACGCCGACGGGGGCACGAAATAGCCATGCCCTGCCAGCGTCCTGCGAACCAACCCATCTTCCTTGGCGTGGTCGGCGATTCGGCGGCCGGCAAAAGCACCCTGGCCAGGGGCATCGCCGCCATCTTGGGGAACGACCGGGTGGCCGTGCTGCAGGCCGACGACTACCACCGCCACGGCCGCGCCGAACGCCGCCAGCTGAACCTGACGCCCTTGGCCCCCGAGGCCAACCACCTGGACATCCTGGAACAGCATCTGTGCCTGCTGCGCCGGGGCCAGCCGATCCTGAAGCCGGTCTACGACCACGCCACCGGCACCCTGCGCCCGTCCGAACGCCTGGAAGCCAAGCCCGTCGTCATCGTCGAAGGCTTGCTGGCCTATCACAGCCGCGGCATGCGCGACTGCTTCGACGTCAAGGTCTTCGTCGAACCCGACGAATCCTTGCGGACATCGTGGAAACTGGCCCGCGACTGCGCCCAGCGCGGCTATTCCCTGGACGAGGCCCGCCAATCCATGGAACGTCGGGCCGAGGATTCCGCCGCCCACATCCAACCGCAGCGCAGCTTCGCCGACATCGTGGTACGCTTCGCCCCCACCACCGAGGATTCCTCCCTTCTCGACGCCCGTCATCTGTTGCGCCCCACCTTGGCCCACCCCGATTTGGGGCCGGTGCTGGATGCCGGCGGCAAGGGGGGCTTCCAACTGGCACTGGCGCGGGACAGCGACGGCAAGCCAGTGGACATGCTGGACATTTCCGGCCGCATCGAGCCACGCCGCGCCAAGGCGGTGGAAGATTTGTTGTGGAGCCTGATCCCCGAGGCCAGCCACCCGCGCGCCCCCTTGGGCCGCTTCACCGACACCGAAGGCCAAGACCGCACCAGCCATTCCCTGGCCCTGTCGCAATTGCTGATCACCTACCATTTGGTCAAGGCCGCTTTCGGCCTTGCCCCCCGTTAACCCCTTGCGCCCCATGCCCAATCCCAGGAAGGACGAGACGATGACCGCACCCACCGCCACCCACGCCGAGATGGCCAACGCCATCCGCTTCCTGTCCATGGATGCCATCGAAAAGGCCAAGTCCGGCCATCCCGGCATGCCCATGGGCATGGCCGACGTGGCCACCGTGCTGTTCACCCGTTTCATGAAGTTCGACGCGCGTACCCCCAAATGGGCCGACCGCGACCGCTTCATCCTGTCCGCCGGCCATGGCTCGATGCTGCTTTACGCGCTGGGCTATCTGACCGGTTATGACGATCTGGACATCGAGCAGATCAAGAACTTCCGCCAGTTGGGCTATCGCACCGCCGGCCACCCGGAATTCGGCCACGTCTCCAACGCCGACACCACCACCGGCCCCTTGGGGCAAGGCATCACCAACGCGGTGGGCTTCGCCCTGGCCGAGGCCATGCAGGCCGCCCGCTACGGCGCCGGCATCGCCGACCACTACACCTATGTCATCGCCGGCGACGGCTGCCTGATGGAAGGCATCAGCCAGGAAGCCATCACCCTGGCCGGCCACCTGAAGCTTAACAAACTGATCGTGCTGTGGGACGACAACCACATCTGCATCGACGGCGACACCGCGCTTTCCACCTCGGACGACCAATGCGCCCGCTTCGCCGCCGCCGGCTGGGCCACCGCCAAAATCGACGGCCACGACGAAAACCAGATTGCCGCTGCCATCGAAGCCGCCCGCAAGTCGGACAAGCCCACCCTGATCGCGTGTCGCACCATCATCGGCAAGGGTGCGCCCAACAAGTGCGGTTCGGAAAAGGTCCACGGCGCCCCCTTGGGTGCCGACGAGATCAAGGCCGCCCGCGATGCCGCCAACTGGCCCCATGACCCCTTCGTGGTCCCCGACACCGTGCTGAACGCTTGGCGTGCCGCGGGTGTGCGGGCGCAGGGTGAACGCGCCGCCTGGGAAGCCCGGGTGGCGGCGCTTCCCCCCGAGACCAAGGCCGAGTTCCTGCGCACCAACGAAGGCCGCCTGCCGGAAGGCTGGCAGGACGCGGTGCAAGCCTTCAAGGCGAAGATTTCCGCCGAACAGCCGAAGGTGGCCACCCGCAAGGCCAGCCAGGACGCCCTGGAGGTGCTGACCGCCGCCATCCCGGAAATGATCGGCGGCTCGGCCGATTTGACCCACTCCAACCTGACCAACACCAAGGCTTGCTCGCCGTCGGTGCAGCCCGGCCAGTTCGCCGGCCGCTACATCCATTACGGCATCCGCGAGCACGGCATGGCGGCAGTGATGAACGGCATGGCGCTGCATGGCGGCTTCATCCCCTATGGCGGCACCTTCCTGATTTTCGCCAACTATCTGTGGCCGGCCTTGCGCATGTCGGCACTGATGGAACAGCGCGTCCTTTACGTGCTGACCCACGATTCCATCGGCCTGGGCGAGGACGGCCCCACCCACCAGCCCATCGAAACCATCGCGGCGCTACGTGCCACCCCCAACACCTTGGTGTTCCGCCCGGCCGACGCGGTGGAAACCATGGAAGCCTATGAACTGGCGCTGCTGAACCACAAGGGTCCCAGCTGCTTCGCCCTGTCGCGCCAGAACCTGCCGACCGTGCGCACCACCCACACCCCCGAGAACCTGACCGCCAAGGGCGCCTATGTGCTGTCCGAAGCAAATGGCAAGCGTCAGGTGACCTTGCTGGCCACCGGCTCGGAGGTGTCGCTGGCGCTCGACGCCCAGAAGCTCTTGGCCGACAAGGGCGTGGCGGCGGCGGTGGTGTCCATGCCGTGCTGGGAGCTGTTCGACACGCAGTCGAAGGAGTATCGTGCTTCCGTCCTGGGTGAAGGCACCGTGCGCGTCGCCGTCGAAGCGCTCTCCACCTTCGGCTGGGAACGCTATGTCGGCCTGGACGGCGCGGTGATCGGCATGACCGGTTTCGGCGCTTCCGCCCCGGCGGACAAGCTGTATGCTCATTTCGGCATCACCGCGCAGGCGGTGGCGGACGCGGCGCTGGCCCGTCTGTAAAAGAATTCCATAAGGGAGAATAAGAAATGCCTCTCGTTTCCATGCGCCAACTGCTCGATCACGCCGCCGAATTCGGCTATGGCGTGCCGGCGTTCAACGTCAACAACATGGAGCAGGTCAAGGCCATCATGGAGGCTGCCGCCGAAACCGACAGCCCGGTGATCCTGCAGGCTTCGGCCGGCGCCCGCAAATATGCCGGCGAGCCCTTCCTGCGTCACCTGATCCTGGCGGCCATCGAAGCCTATCCGCATATCCCGGTGTGCATGCACCAGGATCACGGCACCAGCCCGGCGGTGAACATCCGCGCCATCCAGTCGGCGTTCTCGTCGGTGATGATGGACGGCTCGCTGCTGGAAGACGGCAAGACCCCGTCGGATTGGGACTACAACGTCGCCGTCACCCGCAAGGTGGTCGACCTGGCCCATGCCTGCGGCGTGTCGGTGGAAGGCGAGCTGGGCTGCCTGGGTTCCTTGGAAACCGGCATGGCCGGCGAGGAAGACGGCATCGGCGCCGAAGGCAAGCTGGACCATTCCAAGCTGCTGACCGACCCCAACGAAGCCGCCGAATTCGTCAAGCTGACCAAGGTCGATGCGCTGGCCATCGCCATCGGCACCAGCCACGGCGCCTACAAGTTCACCCGTCCGCCGACCGGCGACGTGCTGGCCATTTCCCGCATCAAGGAAATCCACGCCCGCATCCCCAACACCCATCTGGTGATGCACGGCTCGTCTTCGGTGCCGCAGGACTGGCTGAAGATCATCAACGACCATGGCGGCGACCTGGGCGAGACCTATGGCGTGCCGGTGGAAGAAATCGTCGAAGGCATCAAGCACGGCGTGCGCAAGGTCAACATCGACACCGATCTGCGCATGGCCGCCACCGGTTCCATCCGTAAGTACATGGTCGACAACCCCAAGAAGTTCGACCCACGCGACTACCTGAAGCCGGCCATGGCCGGCATGAAGGCAATCTGCAAGGCCCGCTACGAAGCTTTCGGCACCGCCGGCAATGCCAGCAAGATCAAGCCGATCTCGCTGGAAACCATGGCCAACCGCTACGCCGCCGGCGAGCTGGAGCCCAAGGTCAACTAACGAAAAGCGGGGCCGGGAAAGGTCTTTCCCGGCCCCGATTCTGTCTGCCAGGGAGGAAAACCATGTCCGTTCTGATCGCGCCGTCCATCCTGTCCGCCGACTTCGCCCAGCTTGGCCCCGAGGTCAAGGCCATCGACGAAGCCGGGTGCGACTGGATCCACATCGACGTCATGGACGGGCATTTCGTCCCCAACCTGACTTTCGGCCCGCCGGTGATCAAGGCCATCCGGCCATGGACCCAGAAGACCTTCGACGTCCACCTGATGATCGACCCGGCGCAGCCGTACTTGGAAGACTACGCCAAGGCCGGCGCCGATTTGATCACCGTGCACGCCGAGGCCGACAAGCACCTGCACCGCTCGGTCCAGGCCATCAAGTCCTTGGGCAAGAAGGCCGGCGTGTCGCTCAACCCGCACACCCCGGAAAACGTCATCGAATACGTGCTGGACGCCATCGACATGGTGCTGGTGATGAGCGTCAACCCCGGCTTCGGCGGCCAAAGCTTCATTGAAAGCCAGTTGGAAAAGATCGCCCGCATCAAGCAGATGATCGGCGACCGCAAGATCGACATCCAGGTGGACGGCGGCGTCACCGCCGACAACGCCTGGAAGGTGATGGGCGCCGGCGCCACCTGCCTGGTCGCCGGCTCGGCGGTGTTCAAGACCAAGGATTACGCGGCCAACATCGCGGCGATCCGCAATTCCAAGGGCTGACGGCTCGATGCTCAAAAGCCCCAGAAATTACGCCCCATAGACAATTCCGCGGATTTCCTGTACCTTCCAACGTAGAAAGCAGGAATGATTCCCATGTCACCGCAGCGCCCAGCTCTGTCTAACTTTCCAGATCGCGCCCGTGAAAAATCGGAGATGCGTGTTCGGGATTCCCATGCCCTAGCATCGGGTTCCGCATCGAAGGAACAACTCAAACAGAGCAACGGGTTCTTTTCTAAACTTGACATGATGAGCGTCCGCGTGGTCGGACGCGTCTCGATGGGACAGCGTTGATCTCCAACCAGAATGAACAGCTTTCTAAAGAAGACGTCATCGCCATAACCATACAAGCCTCCGACATCCAAGCAACAGTTGTCGGCGGGCAAGCCATAAATTTCTGGGGTGAGTTTTTCTGGGAACGAGCGCAAGCAGAACTTGCAGAGTATGCTCCGTTCACTTCGAAAGACATTGATTACTACGGAACCAAGGCTGCGGCTCAAGAATTGGCTTGCAGACTCGGCGGGAAAGCTATTTTCCCAACGCCGGGCGACAATACCCCGAACAGCGCCCTCGTGCTCGCTGAGATCAACGGTCGAAGCATTGAAATTGACTTCCTTGGCACCGTTCTGGGCGTGCTTCCGAGTGAAGTCGATAATGGGGCCATCCTTATTACCTCAGAACAGCACAGCAACGGCATTCCAACGACAGTCAGCATCCGTGTTCTTCATCCATTTTTGTGCCTGAAGAGCCGAGTCGCCAACATGATCACATTGCGGCGCACCGACGATGTTGCCCGCAGACAATACGCCGCCTCATTCATCATCTTACGCGAATATATATTGTGGAATCTGGAGCAGTCAAACCACCGAGAGGCGGCCCGCACATTGATCGACATGTTCAAATGGCTGCGTAGCGACCTTAGCGCCAAACAAGTTAGAAACCACAAGACACTCGCCGACCCCAGGACAATCCTTAAAGCAGTCGCCAACGCGAAAGAATGGGACAAACGTTTTCGACAAAACAACATCACCGCCATGCTCGAAAAATTGAAGATCGTTTTGTAGAAAGCCATTTTCCCCAATAGAAAATATCGTCTTGCTCCTGCACCCGCCCCGGTTTAGACACAATCGCGTCATGGTCGCGACACGATGACGGGGCATGATCCCCGTCATCGAACAACTTCTCTTCGCGAGACGACCATGATCCGTAAGGCTGTGCTTCCCGTTGCCGGTATGGGCACCCGCGTTCTGCCCGCCACCAAGGTATTGCCGAAAGAGCTGCTGCCGGTGGTGGACAAGCCGCTGATCCAGTACGCCGTGGAAGAAGCGGCGGAAGCCGGCATCACCGACATCGTGCTGGTCACCGCCAAGGGCAAGGAATTGCTGGTCGACCATTTCGACCGCAGCCCCGAGCTGGAACGCCAGTTGGAAGAACGCGGCAAGCTGGAACTGTTGGACATCGCCCGCTCCACCTGCCCCAAGGGGGTGACCATCACCGCCGTGCGCCAGCCCGCCCCCTTGGGCCTGGGTCACGCGGTGTGGTGCGCCAAGCCGGTGATCGGCGACGATCCCTTCGCCGTGCTGCTGCCCGACGATTTGATCCTGGGCAAGCCCGGCGCCCTGGCCCAGATGGTCAAGCAGTGGGAAACCACCCGCGGCCATGTGGTGGCGGTGGAAAACGTGCCGCTGGAACATGTGAGCCGTTACGGCATCCTGGACGTCATCGAGGAACAGGGCCAGGTGGCCCGTGCCCGCGGCATGGTGGAAAAGCCGAAGCCCGAGGACGCGCCGTCGACGCTGTCGGTGATCGGCCGCTACATCCTGGAACCCGCCGTCTTCGATTATCTGGACAAGAAGCAAAAGGGCCAGGGCGGCGAAATCCAACTGACCGACGCCATCGCCGCCTCCATCGCCCAGGTCGGCCTGTCCGGCTTCCGCTTCGTCGGCACCCGCTATGACTGCGGCACCAAGGCCGGCTATGTGCAGGCCATCATCGACCAGGCGTTGGCCCACGCCGACACCGCCGCCGCCACCCACGCCCACATCCAGTCGCTGCTGGGACGCCGCGTCGCCTGATCCCTGTCTTCGTGTGATCCCCCGCCTTGGCCCGCCGACGAACGAACCGGCGGGCCTTTTTTCCCCACGCACTCGCCCCCCGGAATCGATAAAAAACCCTGCCTTGATCATAGGCAGGGCTGCTAGTTTTTCGGTCATACTGATGATTTAGAGAAGATGTAACCTTAATACCTATCTTTGTCCAGCCCGCTGTGCGTTTGTCATCTCTTCCTCGTCGAAAAGCGAGGTCAGCTGGCGCATCACCGCGCCGCCCAACTCCTCGGCGTCCATGATGGTGACGGCGCGGCGGTAATAGCGGGTGACGTCGTGGCCGATGCCGATGGCGATCAGTTCCACCGGCGACTTGGTTTCCACATATTCGATGACGTCGCGCAGGTGCTTTTCCAGGTAATTGCCGGAATTCACCGAAAGCGTCGAATCGTCCACCGGGGCGCCGTCGGAAATCACCATCAGGATGCGGCGCTGTTCGTTGCGGGCGATCAACCGGTCGTGGGCCCACAGCAGAGCCTCGCCGTCGATGTTTTCCTTCAGCACGCCTTCGCGCAGCATCAGTCCCAGGTTCTTCCGCGCCCGGCGCCATGGCGCGTCGGCGGCCTTGTAGACGATGTGGCGCAAGTCGTTCAGGCGGCCGGGCTGGGCCGGCTTGCCGTCGGCGTTCCATTGTTCGCGGGCTTGACCGCCCTTCCAGGCACGGGTGGTGAAGCCAAGGACCTCGACCTTGACGGCGCAGCGTTCCAGGGTACGGGCCAGGATTTCCGCCGACAGCGCCGCCACCGTGATGGGACGGCCGCGCATCGAGCCGGAATTGTCGATCAGCAGCGTCACCACGGTGTCGCGGAAGTCGGTTTCCTTCTCGAACTTGAAGGACAGCGAATGGGTGGGATTGGCGACGATGCGGGCCAGACGGCTGGTGTCCAGGATGCCTTCTTCCAGATCGAAGTTCCAAGACCGCGTCTGCTGGGCCATCAGCTTGCGCTGCAAGCGGTTGGCCAGCTTCGACACCACGCCTTGCAGATGCGCCATCTGCTGGTCCAGTTGGTTGCGCAGCCGGCTCAGTTCTTCCGGTTCGCACAATTCCTCGGCGGCGATCACTTGGTCGTATTTGGTGGTGTAGGGGTGATAGGGCTTTTCGCCAAAGGCGCCGGGCTGCGGCTGGAAACTCTGGCGCTGGCGCGACGGCCCGCCCGGCTCCTCGGTGCCGGCGCCGGCCATCACCACGTCGTCGGAAGCGCTTTCCAGGTTGTCCTGCTCGCCCGCCCCTTCGGCGGCGCCGGGGGCCGCCTGGGGTTCGCCCTCGCCCTGCTTGCTTTGGCTTTGACCGTCGCTTTCCTTTTCCTGTTGGCCTTGGGACTGGCCTTCCTTGGCCTCCTGGCCTTCCTCGTCGGATTGCTTTTCC
>JAIWOG010000261.1 GCA_020217035.1 Magnetospirillum sp.
TCGGTTTCCAACTCGTTGTCGGTGAAGATGTCCAACTGGTGCAGCAAGTCTTTCAGGCCACCAGCGAAAGCTTCCTCGTCGGCCAACATCTCCTTCAGCCGATCCAAGCCGGGGCCGATCTTTTCCTCGACGAAGGGGCGCCACAAATTGACGGCGTTCTCGGCGGCCAGCGGCGGGTCCTCGCCCAGGAAATGTTCGCGGGCGATGAAGCGCATGGCTTCCGCCAACGGCATGTCGTCACGCTTGGTGATGCGGTCCAGCCCCTCGGCCCGGGCCTTTTGTTCCAAGACGGCGGCGATGTTGTTGCCGATTCCGGCCATGCGCCGGGCGCCCAGCGCCTCGATGCGGGCCTGCTCCACCGCCTCGTAGACCTTGCGGGCCTGCGGGTCGGGGGGCATGCGCTTGGCGTGCACCGCGTCGTCGTGATAGCGGAAACGCAGCGCCACCGCGTCCGCCGTGCCGCGCAGGCGCACCAAGTCGCCTTGGGTCAGGTTCTTCTGCGGGCTGGGCAGCTTGATCTCGGCACCGCGCACCGACGCGGCGCCGGCGACGAAGCCCACCTCCAAATCGGCGCGGCCGGCGATGGCCCGAAGCACCAGCGCGGTGGCCCGCTTCATGGTGTCGGCGGGACTTTCCTCGCGCACCGGCAGGTGCGAGGACGGATCGGCCGCATTGCGTTCCGGCACCGGCCAGCCTCCTTAAAGGGCGACCCGCGCCGGGGTCTCGGGCAGTTCGACGCCGAAGCAACGCTGGTAATATTCGGCGATGACCGGGCGCTCGACCTCGTCGCATTTATTGAGGAAGGTGACGCGGAAGGCGAAGGCCACGTCGCCGAAGATCTTGTTGTTCTCGGCCCAGGTAATGACCGTGCGCGGGCTCATCACCGTCGAGATGTCGCCATTGATGAAACCCTGGCGGGTCAGGTCGGCCAGAGACACCATGCGGCTGATGGTGGTCTGTCCCTCGTCGCTGTCATAGCCCGGCAGCTTGGCGGCGACGATGGCGCATTCCGCGTCGTGTTCCAGGTAGTTCAGGGTGGCGACGATGTTCCAGCGGTCCATCTGGCCTTGGTTGATCTGCTGGGTGCCGTGATAAAGCCCGGTGGTGTCGCCCAGGCCCACGGTGTTGGCGGTGGCGAACAGGCGGAACGCCGAATGGGGACGGATGACGCGGTTCTGGTCCAAGAGCGTCAGCTTGCCTTCCACTTCCAGCACCCGCTGGATGACGAACATCACATCGGGACGGCCGGCGTCGTATTCGTCGAACACCAGGGCGCAGGGGTGCTGCAATGCCCACGGCAGGATGCCTTCACGGAATTCGGTGACCTGCTTGCCGTCCTTCAAGACGATGGCGTCCTTGCCGATCAGGTCGATACGGCTGACATGGCTGTCCAGGTTGACGCGGATGCAGGGCCAGTTCAGCCGCGCCGCCACCTGCTCGATGTGGGTGGACTTGCCGGTGCCGTGATAGCCCTGGACCATGACGCGGCGGTTGAAGGCGAAACCGGCCAGGATGGCCAAGGTGGTGTCGCGGTCGAAGCGATACGCTGTGTCCAAGTCGGGGACGTGTTCCGAGCCGACGCTGAAGGCGGGCACGCGCAAATCCGCGTCGATGCCGAAAACCTCGCGCACGTCGACGTCGATGTCGGGGGTGGCCAGCGGGTGGTCGGAAGCAAGCGGACTGGCAGATTTCGCGGTCATGATGGCAAATGGTTCCCTGTTGGCCGGTTGGCGCCGGCGATCATTCTTCCGTGGTCAGGCTGTCAAGCAAGGTCTTGTAGGCCTGGTTGATGCGCTTGAAAGCCTCTTCGGCTTCCTTGTCGCCGCCATTGGCATCGGGGTGATGCTTCTTGACCAGCTTCTTGTAGCACGCTTTCAGGGTGGCGACCGAAGGCATTTCCGTCAACCCCAGCACGCGCAGGGCTTCTTCCTCGGGGCTGGGGGGCCGAGTACGGGCCTTGCGCATCTCATCGGTCTCGAAATCGAACATGCCCAAGGGGTCGTGCACCGAGAAAGTGAAGCGCTTGTTGCCGGTCTTCGCCCCCAACGGCCAAGTGGGCCGCTGCCAGGTGGTCGAGCGCCGGATCTCGTCCTCGATCTGGTCCTCGCTCATGCCCTTGTAGAAATCCCAGGACGCGTTGTAGGCCCGCACGTGGTCCAGGCAGAACCAGTAATAATCATCCAGGTGGTCGCGCGATTTCGGCGCCCGGTACTCGCCTTGCGCCGCGCAGCCGGGATGGTCGCAGGCGCGCGCCGCCGCCTTGGGCGGTTCGGGCTGCCAGTTGCTGTTCCAGGCGCGTTTCGAGGAATTGGCTTTCATCTCCCCATAATGCTGATCGCGCGGGTCCGAGGCAAGGCGGCGATCCCCATCGCACGCCTTAAAGGAGATGGGTAAATAACCATATATTTTTAGATGAAAACACTTATATGCAAACAAGAATATCTTCCCGGCCATATAACTTTATGGTTAAATCCTATCAGGTAGTTATCGCCTTATTAACAGTGTCACCCGGCCCATCGTAACTTATCGTTAAGTGTGGCGACTGGAGAATGCCATGAATTTCAACAACATATCCATCAGCCAACGTATTTGGGCCCCGGTCATCCTGTTGATCGCCGCCTTCCTGCTGCTGGGGGTCTACAGCCTGAAGATGCTGTCATCCGCCGTGATGGACGAACATCAAGGCAAGGTCAGAAGCATCGTCGAAACCGCCAGCGGCATCCTGACCCGTTATCGGCAAGACATCGACAGCGGCAAGCTGAGCCCTGAAGACGGCCGCCGCCAAGCCTTCACCGCGCTGAGCGGCATGCGTTACGACGGTGGCGAATACGTCTTCGCCTTCGACGAGAACGCCGTCACCGTGGTGCACCCCAAGGCCGATCTGGTCGGCAAGAGCCTGTCCGAGCTGAAGGACGTCAACGGCGTCTACATCGTCCGCGAACTCATCAAAGCGGCGCGAGCCGGCGGCGGTTCGGTCAGCTATGTCTGGCCGCGTGCCGGTTCAGACAAGCCGGTGGCGAAAATTTCCTACGCCGTCATGGTGCCGGGATGGAACTTCATGGTCGGTTCCGGCGTCTATGTGGACGACGTCGATTCCATGGTCAAGGAACTGGCCCTGGAATTGGGCGCGGTCGCCGGTATCGCCGTGTTGGTGGCCTTGGCTTTGGCGATCCTGGCCATCCGCTCGGTGGTCAGGCCGCTGGGGGCGCTGAACGTCCGCATGCAAACCCTGGCCAGTGGCGACCTGGAAAGCGCAGTGGCCGGACAAGAGCGCGGCGACGAGATCGGCGCCATGGCCAAGACCTTGCTGGTGTTCCGCGACAACGCCCATGACAAGATCCGGTTGGAAGCCGAACAGGTGGAAGCCGCCAAGCGGGCCGAGACCGAACGCACCGCCGCCATGGCCCGGGTGGCCGACCAGTTCGAATCCAGCGTCGGCGACATCGTCGGCGCCGTGGTCACCGCGTCCAGCAACCTGCGCGACATCGCCCAAGTCATCCGCGAGAAGGCGGATGTCGGCAACCAAAGCACCAGCCAGGCCAGTTCGGCCGCCGAGGAAGCCTCGGCCAACGTGCAGACGGTGGCCGCCGCCAGCGAGGAATTGTCGGCCGCCATCGCCGAGATCGGCCAACAGGTCGCCCGCTCGGCCGACATCAGCGACGCGGCGGTAGCCGAAGCCAACAAGGCCAACGACATGGTCCAGGGTCTGGCCCAGGCCGCCGGCCGCATCGGCGAGGTGGTGAAATTGATCAACGACATCGCCAGCCAGACCAATTTGCTGGCGCTGAACGCCACCATCGAGGCGGCGCGGGCCGGCGACGCCGGCAAGGGCTTCGCGGTCGTCGCCAACGAGGTCAAGGCCCTGGCCAACCAGACCGCCAAGGCCACCGACGAAATCGGCAGCCAGATCGCCGGCATCCAGACGGAAACCCGGGCCACGGTGGTGTCCATCGAAGGCATGGGCAAGACCATCGGCGACATCAACCAGATCGCCAGCGCCATCGCCGCCGCGGTCGAGGAACAAAACGCCGCCACCCAGGAAATCAGCCGCAACGTCCAGTTGGCGGCGGAAGGCACCAACGGTGTTTCCCACAACATCCTGACCGTGCGCGACGTCGCCGGGGAAACCGCCCATGCCGCCGAAGGTCTGCTGTCGGCGGCGGAATTGTTGGGCAGCCAAAGCGAGAGACTGCGCTCCGAGGTGCAGAACTTCCTGCGCACCGTCCGAGCCGCCTAGCGCGTCGCGAACGGCGAGATATGCGAAAGGCCAGGACTTGACGGCAAGTCGAAGCCACCCCAAGTCCTGTCTTCCGTATCACGCCAAAGGAGTTTCCATGTCGGTGCGTGCCGCTATCGAAAGCAAGCTGACCGCCGGACTGGCGCCCCAGCATCTGGAAATCGTCGACGATTCGCACCGCCATGCCGGCCACGCCCATCGCATGACCCAACCCGGCCACGCCGGCGACGGCGGCGAGACCCATTTCAAGGTCGCCGTGGTGTCGGCGGCCTTCGCCGGCAAGTCGCGGGTGGAGCGTCACCGCATGGTCAACACGCTGCTGGCCGACGAATTGGCCGGCCCGGTGCATGCCCTGCAATTGGTGACCAAGACCCCTGACGAGGTCTAGCGGAACGTGAAAACAGTCTGACCTGACGTCTTCACGCCCTTATTCGTCATGCCCGGGTCATGCCCGAGCATGACGGAAAGTGTGAAACGACACGTCGGCCAAGTTTTCTGCGGCCTGTCAGCCGCCCACCCCCCACGGCGCCGGAGCCAAGGCGACGATGCGGCTGTAAAGGCCACGCATCTCTTCGCGGGCGTCTTCGGAAAACAGCGGGTCGCGGTTGTCGGCGAAGGCTTCGTCCATGGTCTTCCATTCCTCGGCGCTCAGTTCCTTGGCGGCCAAGGGCAGGATGATGCTTTCTTCCTTGTGCATGTGGCCCATGCCCATTTCGGCGTAAGACACCAGCATGTCGGCGAACAGCTTGTCGGCGCCGGGCGTGCCCTTGTCCACCTCGGCCAAGGCGGTGCGCAAGCGGACGATTTCCCCGGGGCCGTCCTGGTGCTCGCGTTCCAGTTGGGCCAGGGTTTCCTCGGCCACCGACGACACCCGGCGCAGCGCCTTGAACAGGTACTCGTTTTCCTTGGGATGATGGAAACGTTCGGGGAAGGCGTCGATATAGTCGATGATGGCGCCCAGAAGCTGGTTGTCGAAGCGTTGTCCGTCGCGCATGGCATAGCCTACGGTCCGCAGGACATGCAAGACGCGGTACAGGTTCCGGTGTTCCGACTTGATGATTTGCAGGGCGCCCATGGACGGTATTCCAAGCTTTGTGAGTGTTTGAAGAAAGATTATATTACACATAAAAGCAGGTCAACGATTCAAAGTGTATCACAACGGAGAAGCCCCGTGACCCACCCCTTGTTCCAAAAGTTCCGCCTGGGCCAGCTTGAGTTGGCCAACCGCGTGGCGATGGCGCCCTTGACCCGCAACCGGGCGGCGGCCGGCAACCGCGCCGCGTCGCTGACCGCCGAGTATTACGCGCAAAGGGCCAGCGCCGGGCTGATCGTCGCCGAAGGCTCGCAGGTCAGCCCCATGGGCCAGGGCTATCTGGCGACGCCGGGCATTCACAGCCCCGAGCAGGTGGCGGCGTGGAAGGTGGTGACCGATTCGGTGCATGAAGCCGGCGGCCATATCTTCCTGCAATTATGGCATGTGGGCCGGGTGTCGCATGTCTCGCTGCTGCCGGGCGGCGCGGCGCCGTTGGCCCCCTCGGCGGTGACCGCCAACACCAAGACCTATCTGGGTCAGGGCTTCGAGCCGGTGTCCGCCCCGCGTGCCCTGGAAGTCTCGGAAATCCCCGGCATCATCGACGACTTCCGCCGGGGGGCCGCCAACGCCCTGGCCGCCGGCTTCGACGGGGTGGAGATCCACGCCGCCAACGGCTATCTGATCGACCAGTTCATGAAGGACGGCGCCAACATGCGAACCGATTCCTATGGCGGCTCCATCGACAACCGCACCCGCCTGCTGGCCGAGGTGGCGGCGGCGGCATGCGCCGAGATCGGCCGCGACCGCGTCGGCGTACGCCTGTCGCCGGCCGGCCCCATCAACGGTTGCGCCGACAGCGCCCCCCAAGCCCTGTTCGAACTGGCCATGGACAAGCTGGAAGCCATCGGCCCGGTCTATGTCCACATGATCGAGGGCATCACCGGCCAGACCCGCGACACCAATCCGGTGGTGGACTTCGCCGCCCTCAGGAAGCGCTATTCCGGCGTCTACATGGCCAACAACTGCCTGGACGGGGCCGCCGCCCAGGCCGCCCTCGACGACGGCCGCGCCGACATGGTGTCGTTCGGCCGCGCCTTCATCGCCAATCCCGACCTGGTGCGCCGTCTGCGCGACGGGGAGCCCTTGAACCAACTGGACCGCGCCACCCTTTATGGCGGCGGCGCCCAAGGCTACACCGATTATCCGGCCCTGCCCTAAAGCGGGCCGCCCCCTGTGCCGGACAGAGGGGCGGCCTAGGCCGCCCGCACCGTGGCCAGGAAGCCATCCACGGCCTCGCCCAGCACTTGCGAATGGGCGTTCAGGTCGTTGGCGGCCACCAGCACCGTCTCGGCGGCATTGGCGTTGGATTCGGTGGCGTGGCTGACCTCGGTGATGCTGTCGCTGACCGATTGCGCACTGCCCGCCACCCGTTCCAAGGCGGAAGCGATCTCCGCCGTGGCGGCTTCCTGTTCCTCGACCGCGGCGGCGATACCTTGGGATATCCCGTCGATGTTCCGGATGGTGCGGCCGATGCCGCCGATGGCGCCGACCACGGTGCCCGCGGCCTGACGGATCTGTTCGACCTGGGCGGCGATGTCGGCGGTGGCCCGGGTGGTCTGGTTGGCCAGGCTTTTGACCTCGCCGGCGACCACGGCGAAGCCCTTGCCGGCCTCGCCCGCCCGCGCCGCCTCGATGGTGGCGTTCAGCGCCAGCAGATTGGTCTGGCCGGCGATTTCGTTGATCAAGGTCACCACCTGACCGATATGCTGGGCGACCTCGGCCAACTGATCGGCGCTGGCGACGGCGCTTTCCACCTCGGCCACGGCAGTCCGGCTGGTCTCGGCCGACAACGCCACCTGGCGGGCGATCTCGCGGATGGACGCCGCCAGTTCCTCGGTGGCGGTGGCCACGCTTTGCACCCCGGCCGAGGCTTGTTCCGACGACTGGGCCACGCTGACCGCATGCTGGCCAGCGCGGGAGGCGCCGTCATTCATGCTGGACGCAGCCCCCCGCAGGGTGTTGGCCGAGGCGAAGACCTGGGTGACCACCCCGGCGACGCGATCCTCGAAAACCTTGGCCATGTCGCGCAGCGCCTGGGTGCGTTCGGCGTCGGCGCGGCGTTTGGCCTCTTCTTGTTCAAGGCGCATCTTTTCCAGACCCAGGGCGTTTTCCTTGAACACCGCCATGGCCTTGGCCATGGCGCCGACCTCGTCGGCGCGTCGCCACGACGGGATGTCGACGAACAAATTGCCTTGGGCCAAGGCATTCATGGCATTGGTCATCTGCTTCAGCGGCCGGGAAACCGAGCGGGTCAAGGCGGAAGACAACACGATGCCGGCGATCAGCGCCAGCATGGCGCCGACCACCACCCGGTCCAGGGTGTCGGCCGCCAACCGGGTGGTGGCGTCGCCCAGTTCTTCCGAGCGGGTCTGGCTCTCGCCCCCCAGTTCCGCCGCCAGGCTGGTCGTCAGGTTGCCCTGCGCGGTCATCGCGGCAATCAACTCATTGCTGCGCGGCGACCCGCCCCCCGACACACGGATTTCATCCATCAGTTCGACCATCCCCGCGCGATAGGCGGCGAAGGCCACGCCCATGCGTTTGGTGCGTTGGTCGGAGTCCCGCAGGCGTTCCAGGGCGGACACCGCCACCAACGTGGCTTGTTCCGCCTTCGCCACCACGTCGGCGTTGGCGTCGGTGGCGGCCAGGGTGAACTCGCGCAAGGCGCGGCGCATCACCAGGAACTCGCGGTCGACCTGCTTGGCCGCGATGGTCACGGCATGGGCCGATCGCAGTTCCGCCACCTGATCCGACGTGCTGCTGAAACCGTTGACCGCCAACAGCGCCACCACGACAAGGATGACAAGGACAGACGCAAATCCCGCCGCCATGCGCTGACCGATGGTCAAGACTGAAAGTCGCATATCCACCCCCCTGATCACTACTTTAGGCTATAACCCTAAGGCAGCATCAGAGGTGGCGAAAGTTAAGCTTGGTGGACTCTTCGGTTACTTTTCCGCGTCGTGCAGGTGCACCCATTCCTTGCTTTCGAAGATGATGAAAGCGTCGATCATCGACCGATAGATGCGTTCGATCAGGTCGGGATCGCAACCTTCCTCGTTGGCCATGTGGCGGACCTTCAGGACGATGGCCTCGATGCGGGCCTGATCGACGACCGCGGCCTTGGTTTCCTTGAAACCGGCGGCTTGGCGCACATAACCGGCACGTTCCGCCAGCAGCGGGACGATCTGGCGATCCAGGCGGTCGATGTTGTCCCGGACTTCGCCCAGGTTGCGGCATTTCGCCATCGTTTGCTCTCCCGTGGTCAATAGGCGTATTCGGAAAACAGCGGATCGACGCTGCCCTGCCAGCGGCCGGCGAAGGCGTCCAGCATCTCTTCCGCCGGGGTGCGGCCAGAGGCGGCGATGGCCTGAAGCGTGTCCAGGAAAATGGATTCGTCACGCCCCGAATCGTTCAAACACGCCCGATTGCGCAACCCCCTGGCCGACAGGTCCAGGACCTCGAGCCCCAAATCCTGAAGCGTGCGGCCGCCGACCCGGGTCTTCAGGCCCAAACGCGGCGCCTCGGCGCGCAATTGTTCGCGTTCGTCCATGGACCAATCCTTGACCAGATCCCAAGCGGCGTCCAGAACTCCGTCGTCGTACAACAGCCCCACCCAGAAGGCGGGCAGCGCACACAGCCGTCGCCACGGCCCGCCGTCGGCTCCACGCATCTCCAGATATTTCTTGAGCCGCACTTCCGGGAAGGCGGTGGTCATGTGGTCGGCCCAGTCGCCGATGGTGGGGACCTGACCGGGCAAAGCCGGCAGACGGCCATCCAGGAAGTCGCGGAACGACTGGCCGGAAGCGTCGATGTACTGGCCGTCGCGATAGACGAAGTACATGGGCACGTCCAGCATGTAATCCACATAGCGTTCAAAGCCGAAACCGTCCTCGAAGACGAAGGGCAGCATGCCGCAGCGATCGGGGTCGGTGTCGGTCCAGACGTCGGAACGTGACGACAGCAGACCCGAGGGCTTGCCGTCGATGAACGGGCTGGAGGCGAACAACGCCGTGGCCAAGGGCTGCAAGGCCAGCGACACCCGGAACTTCTTCACCATGTCGGCTTCGCTGGCGAAGTCCAAATTCACCTGCACGGTGCAGGTGCGCAACATCATGTCCAGGCCCTTCGACCCACGCTTGGGCATGTAATCGCGCATGATCTTGTAACGCCCCTTGGGCATCCACGGCGTGTCGTCGCGCGACCATTTGGGCTGGAACCCCATGCCCAGGAAGCCGACCCCCATGGATTGCGCCACCTCCTTGACCTGCTTCAGGTGACCATAGGTCTCGCGGCAGGTCTGGTGGATGTTGTCCAGGGGGGCGCCCGACAATTCCACCTGGCCGCCCGGCTCCAACGTCACCGAGGCGCCGGTGTCGTCCACCAGGGCGATGACCTTGCCGGCCTCTTCCACCGGATGCCAGCCATAGCGGGTCAACCCTTGCAACAGATGGCCGATGCCGCGCGGACCGTCATAGGGCAGCGGCCGAAAATCGTCGGTGGTGAAGGCGAATTTTTCGTGTTCGGTGCCGATGCGCCACCGTTCCTTGGGCTTGCTGCCAGAGGCCAGCCAGTCGACCAATTGCGCCCGCGACGTGATCGGTTCCAGGCTGGGTTTCGCGGGTGCTGACATGGGAAGCCTTTTGCCGACCGAAAATGAAACGCACGACGAACAAGCCGCCAGCAAACGCTTTCGCGCTTGCAGCGTCAAGCCCGGATTTCCCCATCATATGGGGTGGGACGCGGCCAGCGCACGTCCCGCCCCGACAATTATTTCACCGCGCGACCATGCCGCCATTGACCAGGATGGACTGACCGTTGATTCACTGGCCGTCTGGTCCGGTCAGCAGACGAACGATCCCCACCAGGTCAGCGGGATCGCCCAAGCGGTTCAGCGGCACCTGGGCCTTGGCCCATGCCACCACCTCGGGACAAAGGCCCCCAGGGTCGGCTTGCCATGTCCGGGCCCGCCCCCCGGCGACGACGCAGCGTGTTACAGGCGACCGGCGTTTTCGTCGCACCACGTTCCTTGGTATAGCCCCCCTTGAAGCCTTGGTCCGCAACCCCCTTATCAAGGACAGCGTTCCGTAACGACGGAGCAGCAAAAGGGGAGGTTGACCAATGATCGTCAAGACCATCCTGAAGACCAAGGCCCGAGGAGCGGGCGTGGTCACCATCGATCCCGAAGCCACCATCGCCGACGCCGCCCGTCTGCTGGCCAACCATCGCATCGGCGCCGTCATCGCCATCGACGCCAATGGCGCCATCAAGGGCATATTGTCGGAACGCGACATCGTTCGCGGCTTGGCGCAAAGCGACGCCGCCTGCACCCAGGCCAAGGTCTCCGACCTGATGACCGCCACCGTGCTGACCTGTCATGAAGACGACAGTGTCGACAGCCTGATGAAGACCATGACCGCCAAACGTATCCGACACCTGCCGGTGGTCGGCAACGGCGGAGAGCTGACCGGAATGGTCACCATCGGCGACGTGGTCAAATCCCGATTGGACGAAATGGACATGGAGGTGGACAACTTGAGACAATACGTAGCAGCAGCTCGATAAAAGCGTGGGCGGCCTCCACACCCCCTTCAGGGGCCGCCCACCGCCTCGTCATTCCACCGCCACCTCGGCGACCGCCTCGTAAATCTCGCCATTG
>JAIWOG010000332.1 GCA_020217035.1 Magnetospirillum sp.
GCCCGCGGCGCCAACCTGGCCCAGGCCCAGGCCCAGGCCCGCGAGGCGGTGGCCGGGCTGTCGGGCAGCGGCGACCCGGCGGTCAGCCTGTCCGAAGCCCTGGCCTCGGGCAAGGTGGCGGCCTTGACCGCCGGCATGTCGTCTTCCGCCGCCGCCGCCTTCGAGAAGACCCTAAGCGGCGCCTTGGCCCGTGGCGCCAGCGTCGCCGAATCCCTGGCCCAGGCGCGTGGCGCGGCGGCCCAGGCCGATGGCATGGACGGTGCCGCCCGCAACAATCCCTTGGGTGAACTGGCCACGGGGGGCAAGCGTACCGGTACCGAAGGGGCTGCCTATGACCGGGCGCTGAGCGCCGCCCTGGCTGCCGGACTGCCGCTGGATCAGGCCCAGGCCCGCGCCCGCGACGCCGCCCGCGCCATGGCCGCCGCCACCGGCAAGCTGACCGAGGCCGACGCCTTGGCTTCTGGCAAGCGCCTGGACGAGGTGTTGGGGGCACGGGCCAAGGACCCGGTGTTCATGGCCGCCTTCAACCGGGCGCTGGCTGCCGGCAAGGATGTGCGGCTGGCCCTGGCCGAAGCCGACAAGGCGGCCCGCGACGCCAAGGTGAGCGAAAGCAACGCCGCCGACCGCCTGCCCGAGGCGCTGGCCACCGGCAAGCAGGTGGACCCGGCCAAGACCCCGCATTCCGGTGAATTGCAAGGCCAGGCCAAAGCCTTGTTCGACCGTGTGCTGGGCCGTACATTGCAAGGCGGCGCCAGTCTGGCCGATTCCATCAAGCGGGCCAACGCCGCCGTAGCCGAATTCCAAGCCGCCGAGGCCGCCGCCACCAGCGTCCCGTCCCCCCAATTCACGCCGCCACGTGCGCAAGCGAGCCGCTAGAATGTCCCTTGACCGTATCCTGCCGCGTCTGATCGTTCCGATCCTGCTGGCCCTGACCGTCCAAGGCTGCGCAGTGACGCCGGAACCTCTGACCGAACAGGACATGAAGAAAGCGGCGACCGCCGACAAGGCGGTGATGTTCGCCCCCCAGGCGCCGCCGCTGACCGGCCCCCTGACCCTGCCCGACGCCATCGCGCGCGCCCTTCTGCACAACCTGGAACGGCGCAGCAAGTTGATGGACGAAGCCCTGGCCCTGGGCCAGACCAAGCTGGATCGCTGGGAATTGCTGCCCAAGCTGGTGGGCAACATGGGATATGCCGGGCGCGACAATCCCAACGCCACCAAGTCGCGCGACCTTTATACCCAGACCACCAGCACGTCCAACCCCACCTATTCCACTGACCGCGATTCCTTGACCTACGACCTGGGGATGACCTGGAACGTGCTGGATTTCGGCGTCGGCTGGATCAACGCCCAGCAGAACGCCGACCGCTCGTTGATCGCCGCCGAACGGCGACGCAAGGCGGTCAACACCCTGGTGCATGACGTGCGCTACGCCTATTGGCGGGCGGTGGCGGCACAAAGCCTGGAGGCCGAAGTGGCGACGGCGGTGGCCGAAGCGGAAAAGGCCCTGGAAGACGCCCAGAAGGTTGAAAAGGCCGGCCTGCGCAATCCCACCGAGATTCTGCGCTATCAAAAGGGCTTGCTGGAAACCCTGCGCCAGTTGGAAGCCGTTTCCCAGGAATTGTCGGTGGCCCGCATCGAACTGGCGGCCCTGGTCAACCTGGCTCCCGACAGCGACATCCAACTGGCGGCGCCCGAGGCCGACGAGTTGCGCCCCACCGATTTGGGCCTGACCCCCGAGCAGATGGAGGAACTGGCCTTCGTCAATAATCCTGATTTGCGCGAACAGGTCTATCTGTCGCGAATCGCCGCCGACGAGACCCGCAAGGCGCTGTTGAAGCTGCTGCCCGGCATCAACCTCAGCTTCACCCATCGCTGGGACAGCAATTCCTTCCTGATCGACAACCACTGGAACGAAGCCGGCGCCCGTCTGACCTGGAACCTGATGAACCTGGTCTCCGCCCCCGACCAGATCGACCAGGCCGACGCCGGGCTGGCCGCCGCCGACGCCCGCCGCGTCGCCTTGCGCATGGCGGTGCTGGCCCAGGTCCACATCGCCTATCGCCAGTTCCACAACGCCCGGCGCCAATATCTGCGGGCCGAGACGCTGGACGGCGTCGAACACCGGCTGATCGCCCAGACCAAGGCGAAAAGCGCCAGCCAGACCATCAGCGCCCTGGATGCCATCGCCAGCCAGGCCGCCGCCATCGCCGCCCGCCTGCGCCGTTTCCAAAGCTATGCCCAGATGGAATCGGCCTTCGGCAAGGTTCAGGCCACGCTGGGCCGCGACCTGCTGCCGGAAAGCGTCGAGAACACCGATTTCGCCGCCGTCTCGGCGCTGGTGGCCGAACGCATGGCGGCATGGGGCCAGTCCAAGCCATGAAGCGCACGGTCGCCCTGGCCCTGCTGCTGGTCCTGCCGGCCGGCGCCTGGACCCCCACCTGGGCCGAAGACCGCCCTGCCGACATCCGCGCCCAATTGTCACCCCGCCGCCAAACCGTCCTGGCCGCCGAATTGGGCGCCAAGGTCGACCGTCTGAGCGTGCGCGAGGGCGACCGCTTCAAGTCGGGCCAGATGCTGGTGCAGTTGGATTGCCAGATCCAACGGGCGCAGATGGAGGAAGCCCGCGCCGCCTTGGCCGCCGCCGAGAAGTTGGCCAGCGTCAACGCCCAGTTGCGCGACCTGAACGCGGCTGGCCAAATCGAGGTGGAAAACGCCCGTGCCGAAGCATTGAAGGCGCGGGCCAAGGCCAATGCCGGCCAGGCGGTGCTGTCCAAATGCGCCATCAACGCCCCTTTCCCCGGCCGGGTGGTCGAGGTCAAGGTCAACGAACAGCAATTCGTCCAACCCGGCCAGCCCATCTTGGACATCTTGGACGATTCGGTCTTGGAGGTGGACTTCCTGGCACCGTCGCGTTGGCTGGCGTGGCTGAAGCCCGGCCGGCCGCTGGAACTGGCGGTGGACGAGACCGGCAAGACCTATCCGGCCCGCGTGGCCCGCCTGGGCGCCCGCGTCGATCCCCTCAGTCAATCCATCAAGGTGACCGCCGAGATCGTCGGCGGCTTCCCGGAATTGCTGGCCGGAATGAGCGGGCGGGTGCTGATCGCCCCGCCGAGCAACCCATGAACGCGGCCGAGCGCACCATCGAGTTGCTGGACCTGCAACGCCGTGTGCGCGAGGCCGACAGCCTGGACTCCCTGGCGATGCTGGTCGCCAACCAGCCGGCCCTGCTGGCGCCTTGCCGCCAGGCAATGCTGTGGATCGACGGGCTGGGACTGATGGCGGCTTCCGGCCTGTCGGCGGTGGACCGCGCCAGCCCCTTCGGCTTGTGGGCCGATGGCGCCTGCCGGGCCCTGTTCGTCAGCCAGCCGACCGCCGCGCCGGTGACGGCGCAGTCCCTGCCCGCCAGCTTGGCCGATCAGTGGAACGAATGGCTGCCGTCGCGGGGCCTGTGGCTACCGATGAACGCCCCCGACGGCGCACCCTTGGGCGGCATCCTGGTCGCCCGCGACCACGATTGGGACGCGGTGGACCAGGGCTTCCTGGCCGAATTGGCGCATGCCCAGGCCCATGCCCTGGCCTGGTTCGTCCGCCCCCGGCTGCGTTGGCGCCATCTGCCCGCCCGCCTGTGGGCGCCGGGCCGCCGCCGATGGGTGCTGCTGGCGGCGCTGGCCGCGCTGGGGGTGCCGGTCCCGTTGACCGTGCTGGCCCCGGCCGAGATCGTCGCCATCCAGCCGGCGGTGATCCGCGCCCCGCTGGACGGCGTGGTCGAGACCGTGCATGTGCGGCCGAACCAAAAGGTGGGCGCCGACCAAGTCCTGTTCACCCTGAACGATCGCGCCCTGCGCGGCAAACTCGAGGTGACGGAAAAAACCCGTGCCACCGCCGAAGCGGAATACCGGCTGGCGGCGCAGCAGGCGGTCTACGATTCCAGCGCCAAGGGCCGTCTGTCGGTGCTGGCCGCCCGTTTGGCCGAACGCGAGGCCGAATTGGTTCATGTGCGCAATATGCTGGATCGCAGCCAGGTCCGCGCCCCGGCCGCTGGCCTGGTGGTGATGGACGCCCCCGAGGATTGGGTCGGCCGCCCGGTGACCCAGGGCGAGCGGGTGATGGCGGTGACCGATGGCGCCCAGGTCGAGGTCGAGGCGTGGCTTGGCATGAGCGACGCGGTGGAACTGGAACCGGGAATGGCGGTGCGGGTGTTCCTGCATGCCGATCCCTTGAGCCCGGTTTCCGCCCGCCTGCGCTTTGCCGGTTACGAAGGCCAGCCGCGCCCCGAGGGTGGCTATGCCTATCGCCTGCGGGCCGAACTGGAACCGGGACAAGACGCCCCGCGTCTGGGCCGCAAGGGCACCGCGCGGGTCACCGCCGGTCATGTGCCGCTGGTCTATTGGCTGCTGCGCCGGCCGCTGGCCGCCATCCGCCATTTCACCGGGCTCTAGACCATGCTGCCGCCGTTGCGGTCCGAGTTGCAGTTGCTGCCGGGGGGCGACCACTGGACCCTGTTCGACCCGGTTCGCAACCGCAGCTTCCGCTTGGGTCGGCTGGTGGTGGAAATCCTGAGCCGCTGGAATGCGGGCGAGGCTGACGAAGTCGCCGCCCGCACCCGCTCCGAGACCGGCTTGACGGTGGACGAAGACGACGTCAACCAGGCATTGATCTTCCTTGCTGAACAGGAATTGCTGGTGCCCGGCCGCCCCGACCAGATCACGGCCCTGGCCCGGCGTGCCGCCAGCCGCCGTTCCAGCCTGGTCAACCGTTTCCTGCACGCCTATCTGTTCGTGCGCTTGCCATTGGTGCGCCCCGACCGTTTCCTGGACGCCACCTTGCCTTATGTCCGCCCCTTGGGTAGCCGGGCTTTTCTGTGGATGACGCTGACCGCCCTGGCCCTGGGGCTGGTTTTGGCGGGGCGGCAATGGGATTCCTTCCACGCCGCCATCCAGGCCAACGCCAGCCTTGAAGGGGTGCTGCTGTCGGGCCTGGCGCTGGCCTTGGTCAAGGTGGCTCACGAGTTGGGCCACGCCTATGTGGCCAAGGCCAAGGGCTGCCGCGTCCCCACCATGGGCGTGGCGCTGATGGTGTTGTGGCCGGTGCTTTACACCGACACCAACGAAAGCTGGCGCCTGGGCTCGCGTCGCGACCGGCTGGCGGTGGCCGGGGCCGGCATCCTGACCGAACTGGCCGCCGCTGCCTGGGCCACCCTTTTGTGGGCGTTGCTGCCGGACGGCGGCCTTCGCGACGCGGTGTTCCTGGTCGCCGCCATCACCTGGGTTTCGTCTCTGCTGGTCAATCTGTCGCCGTTCATGCGTTTTGACGGCTATTTCCTGCTGATGGACGTGCTGGACTTCCCCAACCTGCATGCGCGGTCCTTCGCCCTGGCTCGCTGGGCGCTGCGCGAGACGCTGTTCGACCTGGGGCTGCCCCCGCCCGAGGACGTGCCGCCCGCCCGGCGGCGCGGCCTGGTGCTGTTCGCCTTCGCGGTGTGGATATACCGCCTGGTGCTGTTCCTGGGCATCGCCGCCCTGGTCTATGGTTTTTTCATCAAGGTTGTCGGGCTGTTCCTGTTCGCCGTCGAGATCGGCTGGTTCGTGCTGCGGCCTTTGCGCGACGAAATGCGCCAATGGTGGAGATTGCGGGCCGCCATCGGCAAGCGGGCGCGGTGGCGGCTGGGCCTGCTGGCCGGCCTGGCGCTGCTGCTGCCCTTCGCCCCCTGGGATGGCAGCGTCTCGGCGCCGGCTTTGTTGAAGGCGTCGCGCCATGCCGTGCTTTACACCGCCACCGGCGGACAAGTGACGCTATTGAACGCAAGCGAAGGATTGTCGGTCGCCCAAGACCAGGAACTCTTGTTGCTGGACAATGCCGATCTGCGCCATCAATTGGAACAGGCCGAGCGCCGGGTGCGCCTGCTGGACCAGGAACTGGCCCTGCAATCCCTGGATGTCGGCGACCACGCCCGAGGCCAGGCGGTGCGGGAACAAGCCGAGGCGGCCCTGGCCGAAGCGGCCGGCCTGCGCCGCGAAATCGAAGCGGCAAGCCTGAAATCCCCCTTCGCCGGCAGCGTCGTGGACATGATGCCCGACCTTGCCCCCGGCCAATGGCTGGCCGCCAACCAGAAGGTTCTGGCGATCCGCGCCGACGGCCCCCCGGTCATCGACGCCTATGTTGCCGAACGCGACGCCGCCCGCGTGCATGTGGGTGGGGTGGCCCGCTTCGTTCCCGCCAGTCCTGAATCGGCCGCCATCCCCTGTCGGGTGGTGGAAATGGATTCCGACACGGTCCGCCGCCTGGCCGACCCGGCCCTGGCGGTGCCCGCTGGCGGCGAAATCCCCGTCCGCGCCGCCGCCAAGGCCGGCCCGGTGCCCGAAGCCGCGCTTTACCGGCTGCGCTGCGTCGCCGACCAGCCGCAGCCGGTGACGGCCGAACGGCGCGGCCGCCTGGTGATCGACGCCGAGCACCAAAGCCCGGCCGCCGCCATCCTGCGCTGGGTGGCGGCGGTCCTGGTGCGCGAAAGCGGCATGTAGGGGCTATGCCTCCGCTGTCATGTGGCCGGCGAAGTCAGCCTCGACCACCGCCACCTGATCCGACTGCATGCCGTTGTAACGGGCCGCCATCTCGCGGCCATAGGCCCCCAGCAGATTGAATTCGACATAATCGCCGGCCTGGACGTCATCGGGTAGATGCAGGGCATAGGGCAGCTTGTCGTTGCCGTCGCAAGTAGGGCCATAGGCGGTGAAGTCACGCACCGCGCCTTGGCGCAACTGGCCGTCGTCCCGCAGCACCCGATAGGGCAGGCTGAGATCGTCCTTGCCCCAATAGACCTCGGTCAGACCGCCGAAGATGCCGTCATTCAGATAGATGGAATCGGGCTTTTTCAGGATCACCCGGGTCAACACCGAACCACCCTCGGCAGCCAAACCGCGCCCCGGCTCGCACAAGAGACGGATGCCGCGCGGTTCCGCCCATTGGCGGCGGGCTTCGTCGATGACCGCGAAGAAGGTGGCCAGGGGCGGCGCCTGGGTGCCCCGGTAATAGGCCGGGAAGCCACCGCCGATATCCATCGTCGACACCGCGACGCCGGCCAGGTCCAGGCTTTCGCAGGCCAAGCGGATCCCCAGGCGGAAAGCTTCCGGGTCCAGGCATTGCGAGCCGACATGGAAGGTAACGCCTGGCCGCAATCCCAGTTGCTCGGCACGGCGAAGCACGGCGGCAAAGGATTCCGGGGCGGCGCCGAACTTGGTGGACAGGTCGTAGACGGCGCCGGTTCCTTTGGGGATGGCCAGCCGGACCATGGGCACCACGTCGTCGCCGCCGTGTTCGGCGACCTTTTCCAGTTCCTCGACGCAATCCACCGCGTAATGGCGGATGCCGGCACGCCGCGCCAGTTGGATCTGAGACGGGCTTTTGGCAGGGTGGTGATAATACATTACGCCGTCGGGCACCGCTTCCTGGACACGGGCTATTTCCATGGGCGAGGCGACGTCGAAATGGCGGATGCCTTCGGCGGCCAAAGCCCGCAGCACCAACGGGTGGGCGTTGCATTTGACCGCGTACAGCACGTCGCCGGGAAAGCCGGCGGTGAAGGACCGCGCCATGGCCGCCAGCCGATGCGGGCGCAGGACGTGGAGGGGCATGTCGGGAGCGGTCTGTCCGACCAACTCCGCGACCGTCTTGAACCGGCCGATCACCGCGACGAACGCCGTTTTTCCATGGTCGCCAGCCGCTTGATCTTCTTGGCGGCCAGACCTTCCAGATAGGCGACGCCGATCTCGTTGGGTCCTTCGCGGCGCCCGGTGATCCAACGTCGACAATGCGACGATCCGCAGCCGCAGGCGAATTGGCGGTGCAGCACGTCCTCGGTCACCGCGTAATCGATGGTCAACAAGTCGCCGGCCTTGATGTCGGACAGCGACCAGATTTCCAGACGCTGCATGTCCAGGACGCAATTAGGGGCGCAGGAATGGGTCAGCAGGCCGACGAAATAGGGGTCGTGCAAGTGGGCGTCGGGCGACACCTGCAAAGTATGCTGCAACACCTTGGACGACAATTGTCCGGTGAACTTCGCCACCCGGACGCCACGGGGGATGGCATGGACCGACTTCACCCCCATGCCGACCTTGCGCTTCACCGAGGTGACGGTGAAATCCTCGGCGACGGGAAGCTCGTCATCAACCTGATAGATGCTGGGATAGAGTGGGGTGGTCATGGTCTGCCTTTGACCTCGACGGGGTGGGGGGAAGGGAACGTTGCACACCAATATTCTTATGGTCACTTTCCCCATCCGCCAAGAGTCGATATTCAGTAAAGTGACGGCTTTTTTGCAATTACTCCCTTGGAGCCGTTGTCGGGGCGCATCGCGGCGGGGCGGGCGGACGATACGCACAAAGAGGAATGCCAGAAGAACGTGCGCTTCTTGCAGTAATTGTGGACGCCCTGGAACCTTTGGATATTATCCATTCGCATCAGATGATGCATGCTTCCGTTTCGGCCGCGATATGGTTACTGTATGGCCGACGCAACGGGACGTTCGCCCCTTCACTATAAAATCCTTTTCGGGATGGGTAAAATGAGCACAGGCTTTTCGCTCCGCGCCTTCGTGGAAAGCAAGGGGTTCCAATGGGGAACCTTCGCCGTGATCATGGCTAATGCCGTGACTGTGGTCGCCGAAAGTTATCTTGGCAGCGCCAGCGATAATTTTGAGAATTTTTTCGACTCAATCGACTTTGTTTTTGTATCTATTTTCACAGCTGAAATAATACTGAAGATCTTCGTTTATCGGAAAGACTATCTCAAGGACCCCTGGAACATATTCGACGTCCTGGTCACCTGCCCTGCTTGGATTCCCGCCCTCAACACCTTGTCAGTGGCCCGAATCGCCCGTGTCATCCGCCTGCTTCGCCTATTGTCGGCCTTCCCTTCCTTCCGGGCACTGACTTCGGCCATGCTGCGCTCGCTGGCGGATTCGGCCAGCATCGGCTGCTTGGTGGGGTTGTTCATGTTCATCTTCGGCGTCCTGGCCTATCGCCTGTTCGGCGAGGCCGCGCCCGAATTGTTCGGTACCCTGGGGCGCACGCTGTTCACGCTTTTCAAGGTGGTTTCGCTTTACGACTTGATGTCGACCTTGAACGCGCTCGACAGCATGGCCGAGATCGCCTATCCGTTCTTCATCATCTACTTCATCAGCATGGCGTATTTCGTGCTGAACTTCCTGATCGCCATCGCCAGTTTCAACATCTACAACGTCATGCAGGAAATGCATGGCAGCCGGTATGGCAAAGGTAGCGACGAGCCCGACCCCTTGGCTGCCGAGCTTGCCGAGATCAAGGCCACCCTGGCGGCCTTGATGGAGGCCCAGAAGAACCGCGTTTCCGCCGAATAGAGGGTGAAAATGGACATCGACGAGATCAAGGAAAAGATCGAGGAAGCCGCCACCGAGAACGGCAACACCTTCGTCGCGCTGTGGGTTTCCTTCCTGGCCATGCTGATGGCCATCACCAGCCTGGGCGGCAACAACGCCGGCAAGGACATGTTGAACGCCAACATCGAGGCGTCCAACCTGTTCGCCTTCTACCAGGCCAAGACCATCCGCCAGACGGTGATCCGCACCGCCGCCGACGACATGGACCTGTTGGCCGCCGCCGATCCCACCCTGGTGCCCGAGATGCGGACCCGAATCAAGGAGCAGGTCGCCAAGTACCGCGCCACCGTCGAACGCTATGACACCGAACCGGGCGAAGGCCGCAAGGAACTGCTGGCGCGCGCCAAGGAACTGGAAGCCCAGCGAGACCTGGCCGCCAGCCGCGACCCCTATTTCGACTATGCCGAAGCCCTGTTGCAAATCGCCGTGGTTCTGGCTTCCGTCAGCCTGATCACCGGCGTCGCCATCCTGCGCTGGTTCAGCATCGGGCTTGGCGTCATCGGTGGCGTGTTGTCCATCAATGGGTTCCTGCTGCTGTTCCATCTGCCGTTTCTGTAACCCCCCGCAGGAGCCAGAAGCCATGCG
>JAIWOG010000262.1 GCA_020217035.1 Magnetospirillum sp.
GGTGGGGGCGGGGATTTGGCCCCAGGCGCGAAGCCGGTCGGCGACGATGTTGACCAAAAGGTCGGCGGCCTCGGCGTTGATCAGGCGTTTCGCCCCTTTCAGCATGGCGTAGCCGTCGCCGCCTTCCGCCAGGTAATTGCTGGTGGCCAGACGATAGCGGCGATCCCTGTCCAGTTTTTGCCCTTGGATGCTCACCTGACGGATGCGTTTGCCCGGTTCGGCGTTGGGGGCATAGGAAAAGCTCAGTCCCGACACCTGGGGGAAGCGGCCGGCCAGGGCCGGGACCTTGGATACCCCGTTCTCCAGCGCCGCCAAAATCGTCGCCCCGTCCACTTCCAGCACCAAGGCGGTGTTGCCGAAGGGCATTTCCGCCATCAGATCGGCGCGGCTGAGGCTGGTGCCGGGCGCGTATTGGCGGTCACCGCGCAGGCCGCCGCCGTTGACCAGGGCGATGTCGGCGCCCAGGGCCTGGCGCAGGCTGTCGGCCACCAGGCTGCCGAAGCTGGATTCGGCGGCGCGGTTGGTCGTCTGACGGCTGTCCAGGGGGGCTTGCGCCAGGGCCAGGGGCTGATCCAGTTCGGCATTCACCAGGCGGGCATATTTTTCCGCCAAGGCGGCGGTCTTAGGCTCTTGGCTTTGTCCCAGGCTGGACAGCAGGCGCCAGCCCAAAGGCCGGGGCTTGCCATCGCCCACCGCCAAGTCCACCGCCGCCAGGTATTCGGCGTTGGCCCCGGCCTTCAGGATCAGCGTGTCGCCGGCCTGGAAGGCCATGGCTTCGTGGTCGTGCCCCCCCAGGATCAGGTGGATGCCGGCGACCTGTCGGGCCATGGCCAGGTCTTGGGCGAAATCCTGGTGGGTCAGCGCCACCACGACCTGCGCCCCCTGGTCGCGCAACTGCTTGACCGAATGTCGGGCGGCGGCCATTTCCTCGGCGAAGCGGGCGTCCTTGCCGCCCGCCGACAAGGATGCCGTTTCCTTGGTCAGGATGCCGAACAGGCCGACCTTGACGCCTTGGCGTTCGACCATCAGTAGCCGCTGGCCCTTGCCGAACGGCAAGCCGTCGGCTTCGTCGACGTTGCTGACCAGCCAGGGAAAGCGGCTTTCCGCCATGCGTTGGCGGGCGATGGCGGCGCCGAAGTCGAACTCGTGGTTGCCCAGGACGGCGGCGGCCGGTTCCATGGAATTGACCAGGTCGACCATGTGGGCCCCCTGGGTCAACCCCGAGGCCAGGGATGGCGAGATCAGGTCACCGCCGAAGGTCAGGATGGCCTGGGGGCGGCTGCGTCGTTCCTGGGCGATCAGGCTGGCCAGGCCGGCCAATCCGCCGCTGTCGCGACTGGGCAGAAATTCGTAGACGTCGTTGAAATGCAGGAAGGTCAGTTGTCTTTCCGCCGCCGGGGCGACGCCGACCCACAGGAAAAGCCACAGGCCGCACAAGGCGACAAGGCGCGAGGGACGCAGCATGACGGATTCCTTTCGACCGACGTCGGGGGCGTCCCCCCTTATCCTTCGCGGATGGCGATGCTGTAAAGATGGGATGAATGGCTGCGCAACAGGGCGAACAGGTCGGGATCGATCTCGCCGGCGGTGACCATGCGCTCCATGATCTCGATGACGTCGCTGGCCTGCAGCCGGTCGCGATAGGGACGCTTCTGGCACAGCGCCTGGAAGATGTCGCAGACGGTCAGCAACCGGGTTTCCGGGTCGATCTGCGCCCCGCTCCAGCCATAGGGATAGCCGCTGCCGTTCAGCTTTTCATGATGATGCGCCGCCCATTTGGCGATGGGGGTGTTGGGAAACAACGAGGTCAGGACGATCTTGCTGTCCAACGGATGACGCAGCATGACGTCATGTTCGGCGGGGCTCAGCGGCCCGCATTTTTCCAAGATTTCGTCAGGGGTGCGCAGCTTGCCGACATCGTGCAAAAGCGCCGCCAGTCGCAGCATTTGCCGGCGTTGCGGCGACAAGCCCAAATGACCGGACATGTGGAAAGCCAAGTCGGCGACGCGCAGGCTGTGATAGTGGGTGAACGGGCTTTTGGCGTCGACGATGCGCGAGATCATCTCGCCCAGCGCCATGATGTCGTCGAAGCGCAAATGGACGCTGTGATCCCAGGTGGCCAGGGTCTCGAAGATGGCCTGGTCCAGGAACTCGTCTTCCAGTTCCAGCCAGAAGCCGTCGCGGCGGGCGGCTTGTTCCAGCGCCGCGAACAATTCGGGGGCGAACAATTCCCCCACATAGGGGGTCAGCATGCCGACCAGACCGGCGCGTTCGGCCAGAACCTCGTGCTGGTGGCGGGCCAGCAGGAAATTGCCGCGGGCGACGTCCAGACGGTCGGCCAGGAATACCAGGTTGGCGAACAGGCGGGTTTGCGGGTCCAGCGTCGTCGGCAGCCGGCTCCACCTTGTGTGATGATGACGGATGACGGCGGCGTATTCGCTGAAGGGGGCGAAACCGCGCAGGAACTCGGCACCCCGCCGGCAATGGTCGTCGGCGCCTTCCCATTCCAGGGATTCCACCAACTTGCAGTGTGTGGCGGTGGACGACACGCCGCAATCGTGGATCATGCCGGCGATCAGCACGTAATGACGGACTTGGCGTTCCCAACCCAGGTTGTGGGCGATCCGGTGGCAGATCAGACCGACCCGGCGGCCATGGCTGCGGTCGTCGACGCCGACGTAATCCAGCGCCTTGGTGACCGTGTGGGCGGCCTTGCCCAGATCGACGGACAGGCCGTCATAGGGATTGGTGGTGGGGGACGGCAAGTCGGTCGTGCGCTCACTGGCGTTGAAGTCAGGCATTAATGAACAATTGGTCCGCGAGCGTTTGAGTTCAAGAGTTCAAACGGTGGGGACGATCACCGCGAAAGTCGAGCCCGTGTCCACCTGGGACCGCACTTCCACCTGATGGTCCAGCAATTCGGCCATGCGGCGGACCACCGCCAGACCCAGGCCCAGACCGCGGTCGGAGCCGCTGCCCTTGGTGCCCAAGCGCGAGAAATCCTCGAAAATGGTGGTGAACTTGTCCTCGGGGATGCCGATGCCGGTGTCGATGACGCAAATGGCCAGGCGTTTCCCCCGATGGCGACAGCCCAGCAGGATCTTGCCCTGGCGGGTATAGCGCAACGCGTTGAACAGCAGGTTGCGCAGCATGCGTTCCAGCAGCACCGGATCCGAGATGACCGTGGCCGAGGTGGTGACCAAGCGCAATTCCAGACCGCGCTTGGTGGCCTCGGGTTCCAATTGTTCCACCAGGGTGGTCAGCATGGGCGCCAGGGCGAAGCTGGTGGGCGCCGGTTCGATGTGCCCGGCCTCCAGGGTCGAGACGTCCAGCAGCGTGGACAACAGCGCCTGGGTGGCGTCGATGCTTTGCCGCATCTTGTCGACGATGTTCTGGTGCGGGCTGCCCTCCAGGCGGGCGGACAAGGCTTCGACGAACATGCCCGCCGCCTGCAAGGGTTGGCGCAAGTCGTGGCTGGCGGCAGCCAGGAAGCGGGTCTTGCTGTCATTGGCGCGCCGCGCTTCCTCGGCCCGTTGTTCGGCTTCGCGGGTGCGGTCGCGGACGGTTTCCTCCAGCCCCTGGATCAGTTCTTCCTCGCGCTTCAGGCTGTCGAAGGCCATGGCGGCCAGCCAGCCCAGCAGGCCCATCAACATCACCACGGCGGTGACGGTCAACAGCGCGGTATCCCACCAATTGGCCATGGCGTCTTCCAGCGCCATGCCGGCGGACACCACCACGCCGAATTCCGGCAGCACCCGGAAGGCGACCATGCGTTCGATGCCGTCCATCGACGAGGTGATGCGCAGGACGCCGCGGCTGCGGCCCGAGGCGACGGCCTGCATCAAGGGGTCGGTGGCGGGAAGCACGGCTTCCGCCCATTGCTCGGGGTCGGGTTGGCGCAGCACCACCGCGCCGTCCCGGCGCGACACCGTCAGGCCGGAATGCGGGGAAAGGCCCAGGTTGCGGTAGAAATCGGTGAAGGTGATGGCGTCGAAGCCGACCACCGCCACCCCGGCCAGCGTGCCGTCACTGGCTTCGATGCGCCGCGACAAGTGGAACGCCTGGGCGTCGCGTTGCTTGGTGTTGACCAGGGGGCCGATCAGCAGGTCGCGTCGTTGTTCCCGGTGGGCGGCGAAGTAATAGCGGTCGGCCACCGAGACCTGACGAACCGGAAAGGTCAGGGTCCCCAACTGCGCACGGCCCTCGGCATCGACGATCCACAAGGTGCCTGGCTCGGGCATGCCGCGTTTCAACTCGGTCAGACGCATCCAGGCCGCTTCGGATTTCGCCAGTTGCTCCATGGGCATGGAACGACCCAGGATGGCCACCTGGTCGGCGATGAAGTCGGCGGTGCGGAAGGTGCGGCTGACGTGTTCTTCCAACAGGCGGGCGACCGACGCCGCCTTGTCCTCGGCGCTGCGCAGCGCCTCGCCGCGCAGATAGGCCAGGAACAGGCCGCAGGCCAGCACGATCAGCACGGTGACGCTGACGATCAGCGCCCGCAAGGACGAACGCGGCGCGGTCTTGGCGCCGGGAAGTTGATGCGGAAGGTTGGCCGGGTCGGTCACGTGCGCGTCATGCCAAAGGGAAAGGGGCGGGCCAGTCTAGGCGTTTGTCGTTGCCGCTTCCAGTTGTTCATGCAGGTCCAGCCAAGCGCTTTCAGTGTCGGCGATGGCGCGGTCGATTTCGGCCAGTTCCCTTTGCAGCTTGGCCACCGCCTCGCCGGGTCCCGAATACAGCTTTGGGTCGGCCAATTTGGTTTCGATGGCCGTTTTATCCTTGCCAAGCTTTTCCAGCTTCTTTTCCGCCTCTTGCACCTTCTTGCGCAACGGCGCGGTCTGGGCCCGGGCCTCGGCAGCGGCACGGCGTTCGTCCTTGCGGTTGGCGGACTGCGCCTTGTCGGCGGCGGCACTGCCGCGCCGCGCTTCGCGGGCCTGGTCCAGCAGGTATTTGCGATAATCGTCCAGGTCGCCGTCGAAGGCGGTGACGCGGCCGTCGGCCACCAGCCACAGGCGGTCGGCCACCAGTTCCACCAGATGGGGGTCGTGGCTGACCAGCACCACGGCGCCGTCATAGGCGTTGAGCGCGGCGACCAGCGCCTCGCGGGCGTCGATGTCCAGATGGTTGGTGGGTTCGTCCAGGATCATCAGATGGGGGGCGTCGCGGCTCATCAGCGCGAACAAAAGCCGTGCCTTCTCGCCGCCCGACAGGTTTTCCACCTTGACGTCGGCGCGGTCCTGTTCGAAGCCGAAGCGGCCCAATTGGGCGCGGACCTTGGCTTCGGGGGCGTCCTTCATCAATTCGGCCATGTGGTCGTAGGGGGTGGCGGCCGGGTTCAACTCGTCGGTCTGGTGCTGGGCGAAATAGCCGATGCGCAGTTTGGCTGGCCGGTGCAGGTCGCCTTTCAGCAAGGGAAGTCGGCCCGACAGCACCTTGGACAGCGTCGACTTGCCGTTGCCGTTGGCCCCCAACAGCGCGATGCGGTCGTCCATGTCGACCCGCAGGTTCAGACCCGACAGCACCACCTTGTCGCCATAGCCGGCGGTGCCGCCGTCGATGGCGACGATGGGCGGGCTCATGGGGTCGGGATCGGGGAAGTCGAAGCTGATGGAACGGTCCTCGATCACCGACACCACCGGCCCCATGCGTTCCAGCATCTTGATGCGGCTTTGCGCCTGGCGGGCCTTGGTGGCCTTGGCGCGGAAGCGGTCGATGAAGCTTTGGATCTTGCGGCGCTGTTCCAATTGCTTGGCCTGGGCCTTGGCCGCCAGATCCATCTTCTCGCGCCGGGTCTTCTCGAAGACGTCGTAATTGCCGCCATAGGCCACCAGCTTGCCGCGTTCAAGATGGACGATGCGGTTGCACACCTCGTTCAACAATTCGCGGTCGTGGCTGATCACCAAAAGCGTGCCGGGATAGCTGGCCAGATAGGATTGCAGCCACAGCGTGGCTTCCAGGTCCAGATGGTTGGTGGGTTCGTCCAGCAGCAAAAGGTCGGGGCGGACGAACAGCACGGCGGCCAAGGCCACGCGCATGCGCCAGCCGCCGGAAAACGACGACACCGGACGGGATTGGGCGGCGGAATCGAAGCCCAGCCCGGCCAGGATGGCGGCGGCGCGGGCCGGTGCCGAATGGGCGTCGATGGCGTTCAATCGGTCGTGGATTTCGGCCAGACGGTGCGGATCGTGGCCGGTTTCCGCCTCGGCCAGCAATTGGCTGCGTTCCTCGTCGGCGGCCAGCACGCAGTCCAGCAGGCTGGTTTCGCCTTCCGGGGCTTCCTGGGCGACGCGACCGACCCGCGCCCTGGGGCGGATGGCGATCGAGCCCGCGTCACAGGCGTATTCGCCCATGATCAACTTGAACAAGGTGGACTTGCCGGCGCCGTTGCGGCCGACCAGGCCGACACGGGCCCCGGCGGGAACATGCACGGTGGCCTGGTCGAACAGGACGCGGCCGCCGATGCGGAAGACAAGGTCGTTGACGTGCAGCATGCCCGCTAACTAACACGGCCCTCCATTCCGCGCCACGCGGAATTAACCAAAGCCCCCAAGCGTGGCGGCATCGCCACGCGGAATTAACCAAAGCCCCCAAGCGTGGCGGCATCGCCACGCGGAATTAACCAAAGCCATGTTGCCCTTCGGGGCCAATAGGGTTATAACCCGCCCGCTCTGGGCGTTTCCGCGTGCCGGCCCGTATGCTGGCGCCCGCCCAACCGCCACTTCAAGGATTTGACCAAATGGCTCTCGAACGCACCCTGTCCATCATCAAGCCGGATGCCACCCGCCGCAACCTGACCGGCAAGATCAATGCCCGTTTCGAAGAAAACGGCCTGCGCATCGTCGCCCAGAAGCGCGTCCGTCTGACCAAGGAACAGGCCGAAGCTTTCTATGGCGTCCACCGCGAGCGTTCGTTCTTCGGTGAACTGGTGTCCTTCATGATCTCCGGCCCGGTGGTCGTGCAGGTGCTGGAAGGCGAGAACGCCATGGCCAAGAACCGCGAGATCATGGGCGCCACCAACCCGGCCAACGCCGCCGCCGGCACCATCCGCGCCGACTTCGCCGAATCGGTGGAAGCCAACTCGGTGCACGGTTCCGACTCGCTGGAAAACGCCGCCATCGAAATCGCCTTCTTCTTCTCGCAGTGCGAGATCGTCGGCTAAGCCAAGCTTCGCTGATCGAAGGTTTTTCAGAAACGCCCCCGGCATCCGCCGGGGGCGTTTTGTTTTTGGGTCAAAGCGATTCGACCGCGTGTTCCAGGTCGACCAACTTGGCGATGACCTGGTCGGCGGCTTCGCGCATGCGTCGCGCCGCCTCGTGCGCCCCGGCCTTGTCGCCGGCTTCCCAGCGTTCCAGGGCCAGCTTGCCTTGTTCGTGCACCAGCTTGTGGGGGGCGCTGAGTGCGGCGAAGGCCGGCAAGGCCCGCAATTCGGCGTTGCTGACGGCATCGTACCATTTGCCCAGGCGGCAGGTGTGGGCGGTTCGCAATTCTTTGGAATGGACGTGCGCCTTGCCGTCCAGGACCGCCATCACCCGCTCGACGAAGGACTTGTGGTCGGTCTCGGCGCCGACGATGGCGGCGGTGCCCTTTTCGTCCGCGGCGTCGCGCACGCCCACCAGGAAGGAATCGATGAAGGTGCCGAGTTCCGCCGTTTGCTGTTTCAGGGAGCCAGCGGTCGTCAGCACGGTGCGGGCGGAAGTGCTGTTGTCGTGGGCGCCTTGCGACACGCCGGCGATGTTGCGGGCCACCTCGGCGGTGCCGCTGTGGGCCTCGGCGATGTTGCGGGAAATTTCCTGGGTGGCGGCGCCTTGTTCCTCGACGGCGGAAGCGATGGCGCCCGACACCTCGTTCATCTGCTCGATGGTGGTCGAGATGGTGGCGATGGCCTCGACCGCCTGGTGGGTCTGGCTCTGCACCTCGGATATCTGGCTGGTGATCTCTTCGGTGGCGCGGGCTGTCTGGTTGGCCAGGTTCTTCACTTCGCCGGCGACGACCGCAAAGCCTTTTCCGGCTTCACCGGCGCGGGCCGCCTCGATGGTGGCGTTCAGCGCCAGAAGGTTGGTTTGGCTGGCGATGGTGTTGATCAGCCCGATCACCTCGCCGATCTTGCTGGCGGCCGATGCCAGGCTCTGCACCAAGGCGTTGGTGTTGTGGGCCTCTTGCGCCGCCGTTTGGGCGATGTCGCGGGCGCGGACCACCTGGGCGGCGATCTCGCGGCTGGACGCCGACAATTCCTCGGAGGCGGCGGCGACGGTTTCCACATTGGCGGCGGCTTGCTGGCTGGCCGAGGCCACGGCGCTGGATTGACGCAAGGTCTGGTCGGACACCGAGGACAGGCTTTGCGCTTCGGCTTGCATGGTTTCGGCGGCCTGGGTCACCGTGCCGATGGCTTGGCCCACCTGGGAATCGAAGTCGGCCAGCAGCTTGGAAATGGTGGTGGCGCGTTGTTCTTGGCGCGACCGCGATTGCGCCATGGCTTTTTCAAGCTGACGTTGCTGCTGCAATTTGCTGCGGAAGTGTTCCAACGCCTGGGCGATGCTGCCGATTTCGTCGGCGCGGTCCATGCCGACGGGGGGCGTGTCCAATTGCCCCTCTGCCATGGCGGCCACCGATCGTGTCAATCCCTGAACCGGACCTGTGATGTTGCGGGACAGCATCCAGGCGCTGGCGCCGCCGGCCGCCAGGGCGACGACCAGTACCGCGGCGATGATCAGATAGGTTTGGCGCATGGTCGCCGCCACGCTGCTGCGGTCGACGGCGATCTTCAACACGCCCTTGGGCGTTCCGGCGAAGTCGGGCAGGGGTTGCAGCGTGACCAGCCAGGAATCGTCGTGCAGGGCGACCAGAGATTGGCCGGACATGGCACGGGCGGTTTCGGCGGTTGCAACGTCCGGAAGGGTGGCACTGCTGGCGGCAAGACGCTTGAAGCCGTTGCCGTCGGGCGCCAGGATCTCGAATTCCACCCCCGACCGCGGCATGGCGGCCAGGAAGTCGTCGGTCAGGAACGACCCGGCTTCCAGGATGCCCAGATGCTTGCCGTCAGTGCCGGTCACCGGGACCATGCCGCGAATGGCGACGCCGACAACCCCGCCTTCCAGGCCCCGCAGACGCTGTTTTCCGCTGTTGGCCTGGACCAGCATGGTGCGCGACGACAAGTCGTCGCCGAACTTTTCCGGGGCCATGACCCGCAGGAACGACCGCATGTCGGCGCCGATGAAATGCATTTGCGAGATGCCGGCATGCTGTTTGACCGCCGCGAAGGACGGCGCCAGCAGCGCCAGGGCGGCGGCGCGGTCCTGGTTGGTCAGGGCTTCGCGCAGCGCCGTTTGCGCAGCCAGTCCTTCGACCAGCGACTGGGCCTCTTGGGCGCGGGTGTCCATGGCGGTGAAAAAGGTCTTCTCGGCGGCTTTCACCTTGTCGTTCTCGATGATCTCGAGCTTTTGCTGCAACAGGGTCAGAAACGACACGGCGACGAAGACGACGATGGCGACGACCAGGGCGGCCATGGACAGGATGATGCGGGTGGACAGGGACTTGGACATTTTAACCTGCGGAGGATGGCGGAACCTATCCTGTGATATGACATTCAAAATATAGGGCCGAGCCATGCCGTTTGGGTGGTGCAGCCATCTCTAGGGCGTGGGGCATCCGCACGGATGGTTGCAAAGCCGCTGCGCCTTAATTCCTTGGGATAGGTTCGGTTCGTAAGTTTCGGTTGTGCGTTTCCGGCTGTTCGCTGCTTGGCGCGGCGGATATGATGCATAGCGAAAGCATGGTTGCTCCGCTCGGTCGGGGTGACCACGGGCGGGACACGGGCGGCGCCGTCAAAGGGGGGCGGTGTCGTCTCAGGTGGGGATGATTAGATGGTGCAATCAACAGTAAAATCAGGAAGTGTTTCGCGGCGGGCCAGCCGGGGGCGCACGCCTTCTGGCAAACCCAATCCCATCGACGTGCATGTGGGGGCGCGGGTGCGCTTGCGCCGCACGCTGTTGGGCATGAGCCAGGAAAAGCTGGGCGAGGCCCTGGGCCTGACCTTCCAGCAGGTGCAGAAATACGAACGCGGCGCCAACCGGGTGGGGGCCTCGCGGCTTTACGACCTGTCCCGCGTGCTGGACGTGCC
>JAIWOG010000263.1 GCA_020217035.1 Magnetospirillum sp.
GACGCCCTGGCCGAGTTCCCCGGCTGCGCCGTGGTCATCAGCCACGATCGCTTCTTCCTGGACCGTATCGCCACCCACATCCTGGCCTTCGAAGGCGATTCCCAGGTGGTGTGGTTCGAGGGCAACTACCAGGATTACGAAGCCGACCGCAAGCGCCGCCTGGGCGTCGATGCCGACCAGCCGCATCGCATCAAGTACAAGCCGCTGGCGCGTTCGTAATCACGGACATCAACAGCGAAAAGGCCGGCACCCTGGGGGGAGCCGGCCTTTTTCATTCAGACCGAAGCGGCCTTCCATTCCTGCATGGGCGCCAAGGCCCAGACGGCGGCGCAATAGGCCCGACCCACGTCGTTCAGCGGCAGGTCGTACGTGGTGAAGCGGCTGACAACGGGGGCATACATGGCATCGGCCACCGAGAAATGCCCGAACAGGAACGGCCCGCCGGCGCCGAAGCGGGCCCGGCAATCGTCCCAGATGGCGGTGACGCGGCGGATGTCGGCGGCCAGATCCTCGGCCAGTTCGGTCATCGGCGTATGGGCGCACATGTCCATGGAACAGGCGTTGCGGAGCGCGACGAAACCGGAATGCATCTCGCACGACACCGCGCGGGCGACGGCGCGGGCGGCCGGGTCCTTGGGCCACAGCCCGGCTTCCGGGAAGGTTTCGGCCAGGTATTCGCAGATGGCCAGGGAATCCCACACCACCAATCCGTCATGGATCAGGCACGGCACCTTGCCCGATGGCGAATGGGCCAGGATGTTGGCCTTGGTGTCGGGCTGTCGCAGGGCGATCTCGGTCTCGGTCACGTTCAACCCTGCCATCTTGGCCGCCAGCCACGGCCGCAATGACCACGATGAAAAGCGCTTGGTGCCGATGATCAAGGTGACGTCACGCGACATAGGGACCTCCGAATCCATGGGGTTTGGATGATGGTCGCGGCGCGGGTCCGGACGCAAGGGGGTCTTTGCAACCGCCCCCATATCCGCCATTGTGAATATGTGACAAATCAAGGAGCGACAGCGTGCTGGAACATCTGGTCGAGTGGGAAGCCGGGACCGTCGGACTGGTGCCCCTGAAGAAGTCGGAACTGGATGCCTGGCTGGAAACCCAGCCGGAACCGGGCCGGGCCTGGGCCATGGCCCATTCCTTCACCGCCGAGGCCGGCCAAACGCTGTCCATGCCCGCCCCCGACGGCTCGGTCGCCGCCATCCTGGTCGGCATGGCGGAAGACGACGACCCATGGGCCTTCGCCGCCCTTCCGGCCAAGCTGGCGCCCGGCACCTATGCCGTCGTCCCCACCCTTCCCGCCAAATCCGCCAGTTGGGCGGCGCAATCCTGGGCGCTGGCCACCTACGCCTTCGGCCGTTACAAGGCGCGCCCGGCGCGCGACTGGCCGCGATTGGTGTGGCCCGAACATGCCGACCGTGCCCTGGTCACCCGCACCGTCAAGGCGACGGCCCTGGTGCGTGACCTGATCAACACCCCCGCCGCCGACCTTGGCCCGGCGGAACTGGCCACCGCCGCCGAGATGCTGGCCGCCGAACACGGGGCGCGGGTCAAGGTGGTGGTGGGCGACGGCCTGATCGCCGAGAACTACCCCGCCATCCACGCCGTCGGCCGCGCCGCCGCCTCGGGGCGCCAGCCGCGCCTGGTGGACTTGGTATGGGGCGACGAAGGCCATCCCAAGCTGACCCTGGTGGGCAAGGGCGTGTGCTTCGACAGCGGCGGCCTGGACATCAAGTCGTCGGGCAACATGAAGCTGATGAAGAAGGACATGGGCGGCGCCGCCCACGTCCTGGGTCTGGCGTCGATGATCATGGACGCCAGGCTGCCGGTGCGACTGCGGGTGCTGATCCCGGCGGTGGAGAACATGGTGTCGGGCGAATCCATGCGCCCCGGCGACGTGCTGCCCACCCGCAAGGGTCTTAGCGTCGAAGTGGGCAACACCGACGCCGAGGGACGGCTGATCCTGTGCGACGCCCTGGCCGAGGCATCGCGCGAACAGCCCCGGATGATCGTCGACATGGCCACCCTGACCGGCGCCGCCCGCACGGCGCTGGGCACCGAGATCGCCGCCATGTTCTGCAACGACGACCAATTGGCCGCCGAGATCGCCCAAGCCGGTGAAGCCTGGGCCGACCCGGTGTGGCGCCTGCCGCTTCATCGCCCCTATCGCCGCTTGTTGGAAAGCAAGGTCGCCGACCTCAACAACATTTCCGACGGCCCCTATGCCGGGGCGATCACCGCGGCGTTGTTTTTGGCCGAATTCGTCGGCGCCGGTATCCCCTGGGCGCATTTCGACATCATGGCCTGGAACACCTCGTCCCGCCCCGGCCGCCCCGACGGTGGCGAGGCCATGGCGTTGCGTGCCTTGTATGCGGTGATTTTCCAACGCTTTGGAACCAATCCTTAACCTTTCGCAAGCGATACAATTAGGTATAGGGGTCTTGCCCGGCGACGAGTGCTCGGGTAAAAGATTTCGTCAGCGGAACGAATAGGCAGGGACATGGGCTTCCAATTGAAGGCTGTGCAGGCGCTAGACCTGTGGCGCGGCGCGATCGTCGAAAGCGTGCGGCGTGACGGACCGGACCTGTCGGCACGGCAAATGGCCCTGCTGCTCACCGTCTACCTGACGCCGCCGCCGCACACCGTGCGCGGCCTGGCGGTGACCATGAACGTGTCGAAACCCGCCATCACCAGGGCGCTTGACCGCCTGTCGGAACTGGGCCTGATCAAGCGCAAGACCGACGATGCCGACCGCCGTTCGGTGCTGGTGCAGCGCACCGTCAAGGGCTCGGTTTATCTTCGCGAATTCGGCGACATGATCGTGCATGCGGCGGTAACCGCCGGCGACGAAACGGCTCAAGGCTGAACCGCTAAGGCTTTTTGTTCGGTCCCGCCGCTGGGGCCGGGAAACCCGTCGAACATGCCACGCACCAGATAAGGCAGGATGGGACCGATCGCGGTCCCGCCACGCCGACTGGTCACCCGCCCTTCGAAAAGCAACGGGGCGCGGACATCGTCGCCGTCGGCAATGGTCAGGCTGAACCATTTCGGGACGTGAACGACGCGTTGCGCTTCCCAATAGGGAAAAGGATCGTTCCAGTTGCGACGATATCCCCATGCCCCCATGGGCGGCAGGGCGCTGGGGCTGAGCACGGTTTCCTGGACCGGGGCATCGGTCCCATAGCGCAGGCGCACCACCGCCGCCCGTCCGTCGTCGCCATCCGCTTGCCGCCAGCCCAAGGCGGTCAAAGCCGTCACCACCTGGTCGGCGGTGGCGGCGAACAAGGAATCGGGCGCCTGGTCGGCCGGCGGCAGCACCACGAAGGAACCTGGCGCCAGACCCGCCTGATGAAAGCGTGTGCTTTCCACCTGGATCACCGGGTTTTGACCGGCACAGGCGGACAACATCAGCAACAGGGCGAGGGCCATGACACGCATGGACACAAGATGCCCACGCTTTCCGGCGAAATGATGGTGGAATTCAGAAGGACCGGCGGGCCCGAAGCGCGGCGCCGATGGTGCCGTCGTCCAGGTAATCCAATTCGCCGCCCACCGGCACGCCATGGGCCAAGGCGGTGACCGCCACCCCCGAACCGGCCAGATATTCGGCGATGTAATGGGCGGTGGTCTGGCCGTCCACGGTGGCCGGGGTGGCCAGCACCACCTCGCGGACCGCGCCGTCGGCCAGCCGCCCGCGCAGGGACGGCAGTCCCAAATCGTCGGGGCCGATGCCGTCCAGCGCCGACAACAAGCCGCCCAGCACATGGTAACGGCCGCGGAACATTCCGGTGCGTTCCATGGCCCACAGGCTGCCCACCCCTTCCACCACGCACAGGATGGTGGGATCGCGCTTGTCATCGACACAGATGGAACAAGGATCGCGGCTGTCGAAATTGCCGCAGACCGAGCAGGTCTTGACGGTTTCCCCCACCGCCGCCAACGCCTGGGTCAGCGGCAGCAGCAGGGTTTCGCGCTTTTCCACCAGATGCAGCGCCACCCGGCGGGCGGAACGCGGCCCCAGACCGGGCAACCGCGACAGCAGTTGCATCAGGCGCTCGATCTCGGGGCCGACCATGAATTCGTTGCCCGATCAGAACGGCAGCTTGATGCCCGGCGGCAGGTTCAGGCCGCCGGTGACCTTGGCCATTTCTTCCTGCATGGCGGCCTCGGCCTTGACCTTGGCGTCGTTGAAGGCGGCCAGGATCAGATCTTCCAGCACTTCCACGTCTTCCGGGTCCACCAGGCCCTTGTCGATCTTGATCTTCTTCAGTTCGAACTTGCCGTTCAGCGTCACCTGCAGCATGCCGCCGCCGGCGGCGCCGGTGACTTCCAGATCGCCCAGCTTGGCCTGCATCTCGGCCATCTTGGTCTGCATCTGCTGGGCCTGCTTCATCAGGTTGCCAAGATTTTTCATAATTCCTCGTCTCCTGGGGGCAAATCTGAATCGAAAGCCAAATCCGCGTCGTCGGCTTCGGCGGGGGTCAGGTCGCGCACCACTTCGATGGCGGCGCCGGGAAAGGCGTCAAGGACGGCACGGACCAGCGGATGGTTGGCGGCGTCCTCGCGCCGCTGATGTTCGGCCAGGGCGTCCTGTTCGGACAAAGTCGGCTCGGCCGGGTCGGTCAGGTTGACGGTGACCACCCACCGCCGCCCGGTCCATTCCGACAACAGACGCGCCACCTTGGGCGCCAGGTCACGGTCGGCGTTCTTGTGCGGGCGGAACTCGATGCGGCCGGGCTCGAACTTCACCGGGCTGACCTGGGTGCGCAACTGCACCGCCAGGATGCCTTCACGCTTTTCGGTGAACAGCGCCGCCACTTCGGCGAAGCTGGCCGGCATGGCGGGCAAGTGCACGGGCTGAACGGCGACGGCCGGTTCCATCTTCAAGGCGGCGCTGGGGCCCCCCATGCCGCCGGGGGATATGCTTTGGCTGGCCCCCGCCTGGACACTGCCGCCCATGGGCAGGCCAGCCCCCCCACCCGGCCCGCGCGGCGCCGGCGGGTTGTCGCGCAATTGCTCGATCAGGTCGGCCGGGCTGGGCAGATCGGCGGCATAGGCCAGCCGCACCAGGCACATTTCAGCCGCCTGCAACGGATTGGGGGCGGACCGCACCTCGGACAGCCCTTTCAGCAACATCTGCCAGCACCGCGTCAACTGGGCCATGGACAGGTCTTGCGCCATCTGGGCGCCCTTGACCCGCTCGGTTTCCGACGCCGCCGACGAATCGGCGGCGTCGGGGGTGATCTTCAAGCGGGTCAGCCAATGGGCCAGTTCCAGCATGTCCTGGACCACCACCGCCGGGTCGGCGCCCAGGGCGTATTGTTCGGCCAGCAAATCCAACGCCGGGGCCATCTGCCCCTTCATCACCAGTTCGAACAGGTCGAAGACCCGCGCCCGGTCGGCCAAGCCCAGCATGTCGCGGACCTGGGCTTCGGAAACCGTGCCGGCGCCGTGGGAAATGGCCTGGTCCAACAGCGACAACCCGTCGCGCACCGAACCGTCGGCGGCCCGGGCGATCAGCCGCAGGGCGGCCGGCTCGATCTCGGCCTGTTCCTTTTCGGCGATGCCGGCGAAGTGCTTGGCCAGCACGTCCATCTCGACGCGGCGCAGATCGAAACGTTGGCAGCGCGACAGCACGGTGACCGGGATCTTGCGGATCTCGGTGGTGGCGAAGATGAACTTCACATGTTCCGGCGGTTCCTCCAGCGTCTTCAACAAGGCGTTGAAGGCCGCCGTGGACAGCATGTGCACTTCGTCGATGATGTAGACCTTGAACCGCGCCGAGGTCGGGCGGTAGCGCACGCTTTCGATGATCTCGCGGATATCGTTCACGCCGGTGCGGCTGGCGGCGTCCATTTCCAGGATGTCGACGTGGCGGTCCTCGGCGATGGCGCGGCAATGCTCGCACACGCCGCAAGGGTCGATGGTCGGTCCGCCCTGGCCGTCGGGACCAACGCAGTTAAGGGCGCGGGCGATGATGCGGGCCGTGGTGGTCTTGCCCACCCCGCGCACCCCGGTCAGCACGAAGGCATGGGCCAGACGCCCCGACGCGATGGCGTTGGTCAGCGTGCGCACCATGGCTTCCTGACCGATCAGGGTGGCGAAATCGGTCGGACGGTACTTGCGGGCAAGGACGCGATAGGGCGTGGGCTGGGCGGCTTCGGTCATGGCGCAACCATATATCGCCGCCCCCGATTCCCCAAGCGTGTCTTAGCGGTCCAAACCAGCGTCGAAGTAATACGCCGAGGCGCCGCCATGCAATTGGATGCCCATCTTCTCGACGGTGCGCGCCTCGAGGTGGATATGGGTGGAAGCCGGGCTGGCCTGGGCCAGCAGCTTGCGCGTGCTGGGGTGCCACAAAGCCCGAGTGACCCCATAGATCAGCTTTTCGTCCTGTTCGGCACCGGTCACCAGGGCGACGCCGACCCCCAGGGACGGCACCACCTCGGTCTGGCCCTGATAAGTGGTGGCGGCGATGTCCGAACGCATCAGGAAGGGGTGCTTTTCCAGCATGGCGTCGATGGGAGCCCCCAACAGCGGCACCACCATGATGTCGCTTCGCTTGGCCAGTTCGGCGATCAGGGGCACCGGATAGGCGTCGACGACCAAGAAGGCGTCCAACTTGCCCTCGGCCAAGGCGTCGGCCGAGGGACCGGGCTTCATGTAGGACAGCTTGACTTGCTTTTCGTTCAGCTTGAACGCTTCCAGCAGCAGTTTGCCGTGCACCAGAGTACCCGATTCCTTCTCGCCGAAAGACACCCGCTTGCCCTTCAAATCCTTGACGGAAGCGATCTTGGCATCCTTGTGGGCAATCAATTGCAGGGTTTCCGGATACAGCATGGCGATGCCGCGCAAATTGGACACCGCGCCCTTGTCCTTGTAGATGCCGGTGCCGTGATAGGCCCAATAGGCGATGTCGGCATGGACCAGGGCGGCATCCAGGCGTTTGCCCGCGATGGCTTCCACGTTGGCGATGGAGCCGCCGGTGGACTTGGCCACCGCCACCATGCCCGGCACCCCGCACGAGCCGCCCTTGTCGCATTCCCGCGAACCGGGCGGGTTGGACAGCGCGTTGGCGATCAGCCCGCCGACGGGAAAGCGGGTCTCGCCGGTGGGGCCGGTGCCCAGTTGGAAAAATCGCAGTTCCTGCGCCCCCACCAGGGCGGGAACGAAAAGCAGGGCCGCCGCCAGGACAAGGCGGCGCATCAGCGGCTTCGTCTGCACGAAAGGGTCCTCCCGGTTTTGCTTCTTGGCCGGACGGCCTTTGCTGATGCCGCCTCGTTGGAACGGCAGTATAAGCCCATATTTCAATTTTTCCTCATATAATATCCTCGGCCCGTCAGGGATGTCATTCCAGGTGGCGATTTTTCAAGGTTTCCCCGGCCAAGGCTTTACGGCAATATGCATGCTGATTATCTGGGCCGTTTTCGGGGACCCATGGAAGAAGAACTGAACCCAATTGCCGACAGCGACATGGATTCCATGTTCGTGCTGCCGCTGTCGATCATCCCGCTGCAAACGCCGGCCCTGCAAAGCGCCAAGTTGATCAAGAACGTGCGCCTGAAAAGCGTCATCGAGATCTTTTCCGACGAACAGACCGGATCGGGTCAGGTGGATATCGAAAGCCTGCCGCGCATGTTCGGCTGGCCGGTGGACGAACTGCACCCCGACCACGCCATCTTGCGCCGTCTGGCCCTCTTGCCCAGCTACGACGTCTACAGCTTGCGCATCAGCTTGCGCGAGCACGGCATCCCGGTCAACGACTACTCGGCCCTGAAGCTGAGCCCGGACAAGGCGGCCGAGCTGACCAAGTACATGCTGATGTTCACGCGGCCGCTGATGAAGCTGATCTATGCCGACGAAGCGGTGAAGGTGGATTCCTACGACGACCTGCTGCACCTGTTCCGCGACCCCGACGTTAAAAAGGCCCGCCAGCGTCTTGAACAGATGGCCACCAGCCTGAACATCGACATCTGGGACGTGCCGCGCTTCTTGGAAGATTACGGCGACACCTTCCTGTCGCTTTCCTATTTCCGCCATTGCCTGGACCGGCTGGAACCTTACTTCTCGGCCTGCGTCGACGCCATGAAGCCCATCCGCAGCCACTTCCAGCTGAAGCAGGACCAAGGTCTGATGAAGACCTGCGACACCATCGAGGACACCATCAACAACATGTCGGCGTCCATCACCGGCCGCCTGGAAGTCTTCGAGAAACGCACGCGCGAGATGTGGGGCAACCTGAACCAGGAAGAGTTCCGCCAGGTCAAGACCCTGATCGAGCGCTACCACATCACCATCGGCGCCGTTCTGTGCGGCCTGACGGTGAAGATGAATTCCTTCGCCCGCATGTTCCCCCGCCCCAATTCCGGCGGCCCGGTCAAGCGCGCCGACTTCATGGCGTCGGAAATGATCCAAGGCATCGGCCAGATCCGCCAAGCGGAAAGGACTTTCGCGGTGGGAGCCTGATCACCGCCTCTGGAACCCCGCCCCGGAAACTGGCATTCTGAATACCTCATCAGTCAGTCCACGGTGCCTCATGCGTGCTTCCTGTGCTTTCCTTGTCGCCTTGCTGGTCGCCGGCCCGGCCGCCGCCGGCGATTCCGCCATGCTGGAACTGGCGGACAAAAGCCGCTGCACCGCCTGCCACGACATCCACGAACAAGTCACCGGCCCGGCCTGGATCGAAGTGGCCAAGCGTTATCGGGGCGACAAGGACGCTGTGGAGCGACTGGTGGCCAAGGTGCGCGACGGCGGATCGGGCAATTGGGGCACCGTCCCCATGTCGCCCAACAAGCGGGTGCCGGAAGACAACATCCGCAAACTGGTGACCTGGATCCTGGCGCTGAAATAATCTTTCGCCCCCTCTTGCCCCAAGCCGCTTCGCTGGTTTACTCTTTTCGGCAGCCTGATACCGATTAAATCACCACGCCGCAACAGGCCGGCATCCGGGAGCGCCCCGTCCGGGGGTGGAGGATTTTCTTGAGCAGATTGAAACGCCTGGACCGTTCGCGGCCGGGAAGCCTTTCGCCATGCTGATCGCCGGCGCCCTGCTGACGCTGCCGCTGTTGGCGCTGTTCGCCATCGTCGCCGGCCGGCGGGACTTCAGCCACGCCGTTGTCTATGCCGGCTGCTTCGTCGCCTCGGCGGCCCTGCTGGCGGGCGGCCTGCAATATCTGGGCGGCCATGCCGGGGCGCCATCGGCGGTGCTGCCGCTGGGCCTGCCATGGATCAAGGCGCATTTCCGCGTCGACAACCTGACCGCCCTGTTCCTGTTGATCGTCAATTTCTCGGCGGCCGCCGCCTCGGCCTTCGCGGTGGGTTATGGCGGACACCTGCCGCAGCGCCGCCGGGTGACGCCGTTCTATCCCGTCTTCCTGCTGGCCATGAACCTGGTGCTGCTGGCCGACGACGCCTTCACCTTCCTGGTGGCCTGGGAATGCATGTCGCTGGCGTCTTGGCTGATGGTGGTGTCCGACCACAAGGACGCCGAAAACCGCCGCGCCGGCACCGTTTACGTGATCATGGCGGTGTTCGGCACCTTCTGCCTGCTGCCGTGCTTCGGTCTGCTGGCCGGGCCGGGCGGCGACTACACCTTCGCCGCCATGCGGCTGCGCGACCTGGGAACCTTGGGTGGCTTCCTGGTGGCGCTGCTGGCCATCCTGGGCACCGGCTCGAAAGCCGGCCTGGTCCCCTTGCACGCCTGGCTGCCCTTGGCCCATCCCGCCGCCCCCAGCCATGTCTCGGCGCTGATGAGCGGCGTCATGACCAAGGTCGCGCTTTACGGTATGATCCGCATCCTGCTGGACCTGCATGGCGACCTTTCCTGGCATTGGGGCGCCACCCTGATGGTGGCCGGCGGCATCACCGCCGTGCTGGGCGTGCTGTACGCGGTGATGCAGGACGATTTGAAGAAGTTACTGGCCTATTCCACCGTGGAAAACATCGGCGTCGCCGTTATCGGCCTGGGCCTGGCCATCGCCTTCAAGGGCGACGG
>JAIWOG010000264.1 GCA_020217035.1 Magnetospirillum sp.
ACAGAAGGAACTGGCCGCCCTGGCCCTGGTCGCCGGGCTTTACCACATGGCCAACCATTCGGTGTTCAAGACGCTTTTGTTCCTGGGCTCGGGCGCGGTGATCGCCGCCACCGGACACCGCTCGCTCGGCGCCTTGGGCGGGCTGCTGAAACGCATGCCGTGGACGGGGGCCGCCTTCCTGGTGGGCTCGGCCGCCATCGCGTCGTTGCCGCCGCTGAACGGCTTCGTGTCCGAATGGCTGATCCTGCAATCGCTGTTCAAGGGGCCGGCCATGCCCCATTGGGCGATGAAGTTCGGCGTGCCCGTCGTCGGCGCTTTCCTGGCCCTGGCCGCCGCCCTGGCCGCCACCTGCTTCGTCCGCGCCTATGGCATCGCCTTTCTGGGCCGCCCGCGGTCTGACGCCGCCGCCGAGGCCCAGGACGTCAGCTTCGGAATGCGCATGTCCATGGCGTTGCTGGCGGTGGCCTGCGTGGTCATGGGGGTGATCCCGGTCACCGTCACCGACGCCCTGACCCACGTGGTTCGGCCGCTGACCGGCATCGACCTGGCGGTGTCGGCCGATTTGGGCTGGCCCTGGCTGTCGCCGGTGTCGGCGACGCGCGGATCCTATTCCGCCACCATCCTGGTGATGTTCGGGTTGTCGCTGTTCGCGGTGGCCATCTTCGTCGTCCACCGCCTGGGCACCCAAGCCATCCGCCGCGCCGACGCTTGGGATTGCGGCCACCCCGAGGACATCCCCGAAAGCCAGTATACCGGCCCGTCCTTCGCCCAGCCGCTGCGCCGGGCCTTCGGCGGCACCATCTTCCAGGCCCGTGAAGTCGTCACCATGCCGGAACCGGGCGACACCGCCCCGGCCACCCACCGGGTCCACATGATCGACCCCATCTGGCAGGGCCTTTATGTCCCCCTGGTCAAGGTCGTCGACTGGATCGCCGACCACGTCAACCGACTGCAATATCTGACGGTGCGCGGCTATCTGCTGATGATGTTCGGCACCTTGGTGTTCATGCTGCTGGTGGTGGCGGTGAGGCAACAGCTATGAACGCGATCCTGTGGCAAGCCGTGCAGATCGTCCTGGTGGTGGCGCTGGCGCCCTTGGTCACCGGCTATGTGCGCATGCTCAAGGCCCGGTTGCAGGGACGGCGCGGCCCCGTCCCCTGGCAGCCCTATCGCGACCTCTACCGCCTGCTGCAAAAGGAAGCGGTGATCGCTCATTCCGCCAGTTGGGTGTTCCGCGCCGCCCCCTATGTCACCTTCGCCAGCGTCTGGCTGGCCGCCTGCATCGTGCCGACCTTCACCACCAACATGGTGCTGGCGCCGGCCGCCGATTTGATTGCCCTGGTGGCGCTGCTGGCGGTGGGGCGTTTCTGGACGGCGCTGGCCGGCATGGACGTGGGCACCAGCTTCGGCGGCCTGGGCGCCAGCCGTGAAATGCTGATCGCGTCCTTGGCCGAGCCGGCCATGCTGATGGTCACCTTCTCGCTGTCCTTGGTGTCGGGGACCACGGCACCGGCCCAGATCGTCGCCTTCGTGCTGGCCGGCAACGTCGGCATCGAGGTCAGCCTGGGCCTGGCCTTGGCCGCCCTGGTGATGGTCGCCATCGCCGAGAACGGCCGCATCCCCATCGACAACCCGGCCACCCACCTGGAACTGACCATGGTGCACGAAGCCATGGTGCTGGAATATTCCGGCCGCCACCTGGCGATGGTCGAGGCGGCGTCCATGGTCCGCCTGACCCTGTTCATCGCGCTGATCGCCACGCTGTTCGCGCCTTGGGGCATCGCCCAGCCCGGCGCCGGGCCGGTGGGCGTGCTGGTGGGCATGGCCGCCTTCCTGGTCAAGACCTTCGCCCTGGCCTCGGTGCTGGCTTTGTTCGAAACCTCGATCGCCAAGATGCGGGTGTTCCGCTATGCCGACTTCCTGGGCGGCGCCCTGCTGCTGGGCCTGTTGGCCACCATCTTCCTGTACGTGTCGGAGGCGGTGTGATGGGAAGCCAATTGAGCTACGACATCGCCCACCTGATCGGCGCCACCGTGTTGATGGCGGGGTTCAGCCTGCTTTATCAGCGCCGCGTCTTCGCCGTGTTGAACACCTTCGCCTTCCAGGCTCTGGCGCTGGCGGCGGCGGCGGCGTGGCAGGCCCACATCCAGAACGCCCCCCACCTTTACTTCACCGCCGCCATCGCCCTGTTGTTCAAGGCGCTGGCGGTGCCCTTCGCGCTGCATTGGCTGGTCGAGAAGCTGGGCATCCACCGCACGGTGGAAACCGCGCTTTCCATCGGCTGGACGATGATCGTCGGCGTCGCCTTGGTGGCGCTTTCCATCATGCTGGTGCTGCCGGTGACCGCCGCGGCGTCGGCGCTGACCCGCGAATCCCTGGCGCTGGCCATGAGCGTGGTGCTGCTGGGCATGCTGATGATGATCACCCGGCGCAACGCGGTGACCCAGGTGGTCGGCTTCATGGCGCTGGAAAACGGCCTGATCCTGGCCGCCGTCTCGGCCAAGGGCATGCCGCTGGTGGTGGAAATCTCCATCGCCTTCTCGGTTCTGGTGGCCATGACCTTGTTCGGCATCTTCTTCTTCCGCATCCGCGAACGCTTCGATTCCCTGGACGTCGCCTATCTGGAAAGCTATCGCGGGGACAGGTCATGACTCTGGACTCGTTGTTCGCCAACCCCCTGTTGCTGATCCTGGCGGTGCCCTTGGCCTCGGCCGGGTTCCTGGCGGTGCTGCCCGGCTGGCGGCTGGCGTCATGGCTGAACATCGTGGTGTCGGGCGTCACCTTCGTGGCCAGCCTGACCCTGTTCGCCCACCGCCCGGAACCGACCCGGCTGCTGTTCATCGACGACTTCAACGTCTATCTGGTGGCGCTGACCACCTTCGTCGGCTTCACCACCTCGATCTTCTCGGCCGGCTACATCGCCCGCGAATCCGCCGCCGCCCGGCTGTCCGACCTGCATTTGCGTTTTTACCATTCCATGTACCAAGCCTTCCTGTTCACCATGCTGCTGGCGTTGACCGCCAATAACACCGGGGTGATGTGGGTGGCGGTGGAAGCGGCGACCCTGACCACCGTGCTGATGGTCAGCCTGTACCGGTCGCGGGAAGCCATCGAGGCGGCGTGGAAGTACTTCATCCTGTGTTCGGTGGGCATCGGCCTGGCGCTGTTCGGCACCACCTTGGTCTATCTGGCCGCCCAGCCGGTGATGGGCGACGGCGCCGACGCCATGGCGTGGTCGCTGCTGATCGGCCAAGCCGCCAAGTTCCAGCCCGATCTGCTGAACCTGGCCTTCGTCTTCCTGCTGGTGGGATACGGCACCAAGGTGGGGTTGGCGCCCTTGCACGCATGGCTGCCCGACGCCCACGCGGAAGGACCCACCCCCATCTCGGCGGTGCTGTCGGGGCTGTTGCTGAACGTCGCCCTTTACGCCCTGTTGCGTTTCAAGATGCTGATCGCCGCCAATCCCGACACCCTGGCGCCGGGGCCGCTGATGGTTTTGATGGGGCTGTCCAGCCTGTTCCTGTCGGGCTTCATGCTGATGCGGCGCGGCGACATCAAACGCCTGTTCGCCTATTCCTCGATCGAGCACATGGGGGTGATGACCTTCGCCTTCGGCATGGGCGGGCCTTTGGCCAATTTCGCCGGCCTGTTGCACATGACCATGCATTCCTTGACCAAGTCGGGCATCTTCTTCGCCGTCGGCGCCATCACCCAGAATCTCGGCACCAAGCGGCTGAACGAGATCACCGGCCTGACCGTCAGCCATCCGGCCCTGGGCTGGGGCCTGGCCGTCGCGGTCCTCGCCATCGCCGGCATGCCGCCCATGGGCGTGTTCATGAGCGAGTTCCTGGTGGTCAGTTCCACCTTCGCCCGCCAGCCGTTGCTGGCGCTGCCGCTGATCGTCGGCCTGCTGATCGCCTTCGCCGCCCTGGCCACCCGCCTGACCGGCATGTTGTTCGGCGAGCCGCATCCCGGTCAGCGTGGCCACGGGACGAATTCGGCTTTCGCCACCTGGCTGGCCTATGGGCCGTTGTGGCTGCATGTGGCGCTGGTGGTGGTGGCCGGCCTGTACCTGCCCGCGCCCCTGGTGCGTTGGTTCGAAACCGTGGCGAAGATGTTGGGATGATGCGGCCATGATGGGAAACGTCACCCTGCTGGAATTCCTGTCCATGGGCCGCGAGGTGGCCAACCACCGCCCGTGGCCGCGTTACCAGTTGGACAACAAGGGCTGGCGCGCCCTGGCCGAACAGATGAGCGTGTCCAACTGGGAAATCCTGGCCGAATGGGGCGAGCCGGCGGAAGTGCACGTGCTGCTGCGCGGCGAGGATTCGGGGGCCATCGCCGTGGCGTCCCATCCCTGCCCCGATGGCAGTTTTTATGCCCTGGGTCAGTTCCGCCCCGCCGCCATCCGCCTGGAACGGGCCATCCGCGATCTGTGGGGGCTGGTTCCCGAAGGGTTGGAGGACCAACGCCCGTGGCTGGATCACGGCCATTGGGGCGTGACCCACCCGCTGGGCCGGCCGCGTCAATATGATGGTGGCCGCCATGTCTACAAGTTCCTGAAGGCGGAAGGCGACGGCCTGCACCAGATCCCCGTCGGCCCGGTCCATGCCGGGGTGATCGAGCCCGGCCATTTCCGCTTCCACTGCCAGGGCGAGACGGTGGTGCGCCTGGAAGAACGCCTGGGCTATGTCCACAAGGGCATCGCCGGCCTGATGTCGGGCAAGCCGATCCTTGACGCCGCCCGCATCGCCGCCCGGGTGTCGGGTGATTCGACGGTGGCCTATTCCATCGCCTTCGCCCGCGCCGTCGAGGCCGCCTTGGGCCTGGAAATCCCGCCTCGCGCCCATTGGCTGCGGGCGCTGTTGGCGGAACTGGAACGGGTCGCCAACCACCTGTTCGACATCGGCGCCGTCTGCAACGACGCCGCCTTCGCCATCATGCTGGCCCATATGGGGGCGCTGAGGGAAAAGCTGCTGGACAGCAACGCCCGCCTGTTCGGCCACCGGCTGTTGATGGATCGCGTCATTCCCGGCGGCGTCGCCGTCACCGTGGACGACGACGCCATAGCCCGATTGCTGGCGCTGGTGGCCAGCATCCGCAAGGGCTTCAAGCGCGGGGTGTCGCTTTACGACCAGACGCCGTCGCTGTTGGACCGCACCACCGGCACCGGCATCGTCCATTCCACCTTGGCCCACCGCTTCGGCGCCTCGGGCTTCGTTGGCCGCGCCTCGTCGCGGGCGGTGGACGCCCGCAAGCTGCCCGGCTATCCGCCCTATGACGACCTGGATTTCACCATCCCTGTGCTGGCCGACGGCGACGTCCACGCCCGTGTGGTCATCCGCATGGAGGAAATCCGCATATCGCTGAACCTGATCGAACAGATCCTGACCCGGCTGCCCGACGGCGCGGTTTCGGCGCCCCTGCCCATGCGGGCCGGCGAAGGCGTGGCGTTGGTGGAATCCTTCCGTGGCGAGGTGGCTCTGTGGGTGCGGCTGTCGGAAGCCGGCAAGGTGGTCCGCGCCCATCCGCACGACCCCAGCTGGTTCCAATGGCCGCTGCTGGAAGCCGCCATCGAAGGCAACATCGTCGCCGACTTCCCGTTGTGCAACAAGTCGTTCAACTGTTCCTATTCGGGGCACGACCTATGATCCCGCCCATCGCCAAGATGCTGGCCCGCCACCTGATCAAGGGGCCGCACACCGCCAAGGACGCGGTGACGCCGTCGGAACGGGCCTTGCGCGAGCTGGCGGAAAGCCTGGGGATCACCGCCCAGGTGAAGCTGGGCCGGTCGCTGGCCATCCGCGAAATCGACGCCGGGTCGTGCAATGGCTGCGAATTGGAAATCCACGCCGTCAACCACCCGGTCTACGATCTGGAACGCTTCGGCATCAAGTTCGTCGCCAGCCCGCGCCACGCCGACGTGCTGCTGGTCACCGGCCCGGTGTCGTGGAACATGGCGGAAGCCTTGCGCCGCACCGTCGAGGCGACGCCGGAACCGCGCTGGGTGGTGGCCATGGGCGATTGCGCCATCGACGGCGGCTGCTTCAAGGGTTCCTACGCGGTGGCCGGCGGGGCCGCCGCCATCGTGCCGGTGGACATGACCATCCCCGGCTGCCCACCGACACCCGTCGACATCCTGTCGGGGTTGCTGGCGCTGCTGGAAGCGGTGGAGGGGTAGGGCGTAAACTCATTCCCCCCATAGCCGCTATGGGGTTTATGAGTTTACGCCCCTAGGCCCTGAGCTTGTAGCCCGTCGCCAGCATGCGCCAGGTCAGCACCAGCAGGAACAAATCGGCCAATCCCACCACCAGCATGCCCACCGCCAACGATCCGTCGGCATGGCCGATGAAGCCATAGCGGAAACCGTCGATCATGTAGAAAAACGGGTTGGCCAGGGCGACGGCGTGGAAGCCTTCCGGCAGGCGGTCGATGGTGTAGAAGGTGCCCGACAGGAAGGAAAGCGGCGTGACGATGAAGTTGGTCACCGCCGCCATGTGGTCGAACTTGTCGGCCCAGATGCCCCCCACCATGCCCAACAGCGACAGCATCAGCGATCCCATCACCGCGTGGAAGACGATGAAGAAGACGCTGTGGATATGCACGGTGACGAACAGCATCATGGCCAGCCCGACCACCAGCCCGACCACCACGCCGCGGATGACGCCGCCCAAGGCGATTGCGGCGGTCTGTTCGGCGGCCGATAGCGGCGGCATCAGCATGTCGACGATGTTACCCTGAACCTTGGCGATGATGAGCGACGACGAGGTGTTGGCGAAGGAATTCTGCACCATGGCCATCATGATCAGGCCGGGCGCCAGGAACTCGACGAAGGGCACGCCGTGCACGCCCGCCGCCACCCGGCCCAGCGCCAGGGCGAACACCGCCAGGAACAGCAACGTGGTCACCACCGGGGCCAGGATGGTCTGGAAGTACACTTTCAGGAAGCGGCGCACTTCCTTGGCCAGCAAGGTGGAAAAGCCCAGCCAGTTGACCAATCCATAGGACCGGGGAACCGGCGGCAGGACCATTTCGTCTTTCATGGCGCAAAGGCTCCGTTGGCGGTAAAGTCCGGCCATGGCCGGAACACGCATCCCCCCCAGGATCACGCCCTCGTATCTCGAGAACGCCGCCCTGCATTACCTGGAACGCTTCGCCGCGTCCAGCGCCTCTTTGCGCCGGGTGCTGATGCGCAAGGTCGATCGCGCCGTCGCCCATTGGGGCGGCGAACGGGCCGAACACGCCGCCCAGGTGGACGCGGTGATGACCAAGCTGACGGGCTTGGGCTACCTGGACGACCAGGCTTACGCCGCCATGAAGACCCGGGCGCTGAACCGCCAGGGCAAGGGCAGCCGCGCCATCCGCGCCAGCCTTGCGGCCAAGGGGGTCGAGGCCGACACCATCGCCCAGGCCCTGGACGGGCTTTGCCAGGACCATGCCGAACCGGACCTGGCCGCCGCCATCCGTCTGGCCCGCAAACGCCGTCTGGGGCCTTACCGCCCCGCCGACAAGCGGGCCGAAACCCGTGCCAAGGATCTGGCCGCCCTGGCGCGGGCCGGATTCGATTTCGACGTCGCCCGCAGGGTGGTCGAAGCGGAAAGCCCCGACACCCTGGAAGCGATGCTGGATTAAGTCAGGATCGCGACGGATGAATTACGGTGTCGGGCGTCGCCCTTGCCGTCATTGCTGGAGGCGGCGGTCTTCCTGGCCTGGCTGCGCCGTTTCGACCCCTGGCTGATCCGTCCTGGGGCCGACGGGCAGTCCGGTCAGCCCATGGGCAGGTCGAAAACCAGGATTTCGGCGTCCTGGTCGCCCGCGATGTCCAAGCCCGCTTCGTCCTCGGCCGCCACCGCGTCGCCGGCGGACAGGCTTTGGCCGTTGACGGTGACCGCGCCCTTGGCCACCTGGACCCAGGCGCCGCGGCCGGCGGCCAACGGGAAGGCGACGCGGTCGCCGGTATTCAGCCGCCCGGCATGGATGCTGGCGTCCTGGTTGATGCGCACCGCGCCGTCGCCACCCGTCGGACCGGCGATCAGGTGCAGGCGGCCCGGCTGGTCGGCGACGAAGACCGGCTTTTGTTCATAACCCGGTTCATGGCCGCGACGGTCGGGGATGATCCAGATTTGCAGCAGGTGCACCACCTCGTCGGCGGACGGGTTGTGCTCGCTGTGGCGGATGCCGGTGCCGGCGGTCATGCGCTGGACCTCGCCGGGCCGGATGATCGACGACGAGCCCAGGGAATCCTGATGCTTCAAGGCGCCCGACAGCACATAGGTGACGATTTCCATGTCGCGGTGCGGATGGGTGTCGAAGCCGGTGCCCGGCGCCACCCAGTCCTCGTTGATGACGCGCAACGGGCCGAAGCCCATGTGGGCGGGGTCGAAATATTCGCCGAAGGAAAAGCTGTGGCGGCTGTCCAGCCAACCGAAATTGGCCTTGCCGCGGGCGTCCGAGGGTCGAAGGGTCAACATGGGGGAAACTCCGTTGAGTTCGTTGGTTGCCCTTAATGTGGGACCACCTTGGATTTGGCACAATCAGCGGGATCGACAACGCATCGTTCCAAATGCGGCAACGATGTGACCAAAGCAAGGAATACTAACGATGGATCAACTTCGCCGATGCAAAACCCCCTAAGCTGCATTATCGTGCATGCGGTCCATGATCTTGGGAGTTGATCGTCCATGCGCCGCCTGCTTGCCGTTTCTGTCGCCGCCCTGTCGCTTTCCGCCTGCCAGACCGTGCAGAACCAGGCCGGCGCCCCCACCACCTACCAGGACCCGGCCAGCCTTGGCGCCGTCAAGGGCGTGGGCATCGAAAGCCAGGACATCGTGTCGATGACCGACCAGATGATGCGCGACATGCTGACCGAGCCGCGCTTGGCCAACGCCGCCACCGCCCCCAACGTCATCGTCGACAGCGAGTATTTCATCAATGAAAGCGCGTCGCGCATCAACCGCAACTCGATCACCGACCGCCTTCGCGTCAGCCTGCAACGCGCCTCGCAAGGCCGCATGAACTTCGTCGCCCGCCACAATGCGGGCATGGTGGCCGCCGAACGCGAATTGAAGCGCAAGGGCGTCACCGATTCGGGCAAGAACGCCGCCGCCGCCGCCCAGCGTGGCGGCGACTACCGCCTGGGTGGTCGCATCACCTCGCTGGACGCCCGCGACCCCAAGACCGGCATGATGAGCCGCTATACCCAGATCATCTTCGAGATGACCGACCTGGAGACCGCCGACATCGTGTGGAGCGGCATCTACGAATTCTCGAAGGCCGCCGCCGACGACGTCATCTATCGCTAAAGGGGCGGAACAATGGGGGGAAAGACCATCCGCCTGGCCGGCTGCGTCGCCTTGGCGACGCTGACCGCAGCCTGTCAGACCACGCGCGAGCAGGAAAACACCGCCATCAAGCCCGAGGTGGTGCATTCCTATCTGGCCGGCAAGCCGAAAAGCCTGGAAAAGCATTTCTACGTCTCGCTGGTGCAGGGCCAGCGCAACCAGGTTCTGAACGACATGCGCCTGGGGCTGGCGGCGCTGGAATTGGGCGACGACAAGCTGGCGGAATCACTGCTGGACGACGCGCTGGGCCGTATCGAATCCATCTACGTGGACAATCCCGACGCCGCCAAGGCCCGCGAATTGTTCACCAAGGAACTGGTCAAGGACTTCAAGGGCGAGCCCTATGAACGGGCCATGGCCTATTATTATCGCGGTCTTCTGTATCTGAAGGCCGGCGATTACGACAACGCCCGGGCCAGCTTCAAGGGCGGCTTCATCCAGGATTCCTTCGCCGACGAAGACCAGCACCAGGCGGATTTCGGCCTGCTGCAATATCTTCAGGGCTGGGCGTCCCGCTGTCGCGGCAACAATACCACCGCCGCCGACGACTTCGCCGAGTTCAAGAAGATCAAGCCCGGCTTCCCGCTGCCCGCCGACGGCGACAACACCCTGCTGCTGGTGGAAACCGGCCAGCCGCCGGTCAAGTTCAGCGCCGCGGC
>JAIWOG010000265.1 GCA_020217035.1 Magnetospirillum sp.
GCAAGGCGAGACCAAGGAAAAGTTCCTGAAGTATCGCCGGGCCAGCGGCACCGAGGTGGCGCGGCTGTCCTATGGCGAGGAAAAGACCGAGACCCAGGGCAAGGGCAAGGCGGCCAAGACGGTGACCACCACGGTGAACCACAAGGTCGAGCCGGCCTTGTTGGAAGACGTGTTCTACCAGGCGTCCACCCGTGGTGGCCGCCCCTTCGATTCGGTGCTGGCCGGCAAGGCCCAGTTCCAGGACGCCGCCAGCACGGTGGGCGACGTCGCCCTGACCGGCGCCATGGTCGCCGCCAGCATCGCGGCTTCCAACAACCACAACAACCAGGGCGAGGCGGCGGCGGTGGCCGGCGCCCTGCTGCTGGTCGGCCTGATCGCCAAGGGGGCGGCGGAAGCCGCCGAGCCCGACGCAGACACCCGCTATTGGGACAACTTGCCCGACCGCGTGCACGCCGCCAGCCTGAAGCTGCCGGAACGGGTGACCAGCCTGTCGGTGGACTTCCTGGCCGCCGACGGCACCTATTTGCGCACTCGCGAGGCCAAGGTGACCCGCGCCGGCGCTTGCGGAATCGCCTGGGTACGCGGCGACAGCGCCCAGCCGGCCAATCCGCGCGCGCCTTATTCCGCCGCCAAGGAAAACATGGTTTCCCCGGTGGTGATCCCCGGCTTGCCGGACACCGCGCCCGAGCGGGCCGAGCCGGTCAAGCGCGGCCCCGAAGAAGCCAAGACCGAACAACCGAAAAGCTGAAGCGAAGGAAAATGCCCGTCATGCGTAAGATCCTTTTGGCCGCTTCCGGCCTGACCGCCATGGCATTGCTGGCCGGCTGCGCCCAGCAAATGGAACCCGCCCCCATCTGCAACATGGCCGGCATCAACGCCCAGCGCCAGTTGGTGGCGCTGCCCGCCGCCGCCCCTGGCGAACCGTCGCCGCTGATGGAAATGCCGCTGAACTCGGTGTCGATCACCGACTTCAACGTCATCAACAAGCTCTATGTGCGGTCCGTCACCGCCCAGCGCACGCCGACCGGCACGGTCAAGGTGATCAGCCAGATCATCAACTGCACCGACTATCCGTTGAACGTCGAGGGCCGTACCCAATTCTATGATCAGGCCCAGGCGCCGTCGGAGCCGGTCAGCGGCTGGAAGCGCCTTAATTTGGCCCCAAGGACGTCCAATACTTACGCCGAATCGTCCATCGGCACCAAGAACGTGCAGTACTACATGGTGGAAGTCCGGGAGACCCGCTGATGCGCACCCATCACCTTGCCGTCCTGGCGCTTGCCGCCGCGACTCTGCTGCCCGCCGCCAGCCATGCCCAATCGGCCGGCGGCGGCGTGCCGGCCTATGAACCGCCGCCGCCCGTGGAAGCCACGCCCCGCGACGGCAAGGTGATGGAACGCGCCCACAAAGCCGCCGGCGATGCCGGTTCCTTCGGCAGCCAATCCAATCTGGTGGCCAACTTCGCCAGCGCCTATGCCCGCAACGGCAAGCCCAAGCTGGCGCTGTTCTGGAACCGGCAATTGTCCGACACGCTGAACGAATGGTATTCGGACACCCGCGTGGTCACCCGACAGGAAGGCGGGTCCACCATGTCGGGCGACATTACCCTGAACCAGACGCAGAACGCCCAGCAGACCACCGCCATCGAGCGGCGCGTCGTCGATCCGCGCCGGCCGCAGACCTCGGAAAGCTTTGAATGGGAATTCCAGGACGGCTTCCTGGCCCCCTTCCTGGAAGCCGGCGCCGTGGTGGTGGACCGTGCCGCCATCGTGCGGCTGACCGGGGTGGACATGAACACCACCAACGAACGCACGGTCGAAACCCGCGCCCTGCAGGGCAAGGCCGATTACCTGATGGAAGTGCTGGTGGGCGCCAATTCCAAGTCGTCCACCGGCTACGAACTGCGCGCCCGCATCCTGGACGTGAAGACCGGCGCCATCGTCGCCATGGTCAATTCCAAGAATTTGAAGGAATGGAACCCGGAAAAGCCGGTTCTCGCCACCGGATCGGGCTTCGTGCTGCCCGAGGACGAGGACGACGAAAGCTTCGGCCCGCAAGGGGACGACAAGTACCGCGCCACCGGTTCCGGTTTTGAAAAGCGCCGCAAGCCGCCGAAACTGTCGAAGATCGCCCAGAACCTGGCCTACAACACCATGACCGGCCTGATGCGGCAGTGGAAGTAAGACCAAATCCTGGTGAGTGAAACTCATCGGGATTTGGTTAGGCGCGACTGCGCCGCGCGGCTTATGCCGCGGAAGGCAAGTGTTTCGGAGAAACACGCCCGCCACATGAGGGCTCCGGTGATCGGCCCCGATCACCGGTTACAATAAGGAGCACAGCCATGAAGCGCACCCTTTTCCTGGCCCTGCTGGCCCCCCTGGCCCTGGCGGCCTGCGCCGAGGAACGTCTGACCCCGGCGCCGGGCGAAGCGCCCGGCTGGCCCAGCCAAAGCCCGCCGCGTCCGGCCCACGCGCCGCTGCCCTTCACCACCAATTACGCCCCGGCGACGGCGACCCAAACCCAGGCGCCGGTACCGCCGGGCGAAAACGTGCCCTATGCGGTGCGCGGCCAGCAGGCGGCGCCCAGTGGTTCGAACATTCAGTGGAACCAACCGGGCGGGCAGTCGCAAAACTGCCACGCCGTTCCCACCGTCAGCGTGGACGGCAAGGCATCCAGCACCGTTTGCCAGCAGGCTGACGGTTCTTGGGCTTACGTCACGGACTGACGACGATCACTTGGCCTTGCGGGCGAAACCTTGCCGAACCAAGGTTTCGCCCAAGTCCGCGCCACCCTGGCGCAACTTGCATTGATAGGCGGTCTTGACCGGTTCGCACCGCAACGCGTTGCCGTGGCTGTTCAGGATCGCCGACAAAGCCGCCACTTTGTCTTCTGCTCGGTCGGCGACAATCCCTTCCAACCGGATGACTTTGTCGCCAACCCTGACATGGGCGGTGTCGCCGGCGGCAACCGCGAACCCGGAAACCGCTTGCAGGCTCGTCTGGGGTTTTTTCTCGGGCTTCACCGCCTTTGGGGCGGTCACCGCCGCGATCTTGGGCTCTGCCGGCGTGACCGGTATTTTTCGGTCCGCTTGCGGGGATGACGGCGCCAGCCCCGACGCCTCGGGCATCACGGCCGGAGACGCCGCTTCGATGGGCGGAGATATGGTGGCGACGGCCGAGGGTTGCGGCTTCACGACGACCGGACGAGCCAGCGGCGGCGATGGAACCGGCGCCGCGTCAACCCGAATCGCCGTCGGCGGGGCCATCACGTCCGCAACAGTGCTTTCAGCCTGCTGCCACGCTTCGACCGCGACCGCCCTGGACTGGCTCAGATTCGCCGGTGTCGCCACCAATCCGACGGCGAAGGTCAAGCCGACATAAGCCGCCGACCACATCAAGGCCCTGCGGCTGCCGGCTTCGATTCGGGGCTCGACCCGGGGCAGCGGGGGGACGTCGGGTTTCATGCGGACTCTCCCGTCTTGGGGCTTTCTTGCAAGGCGGCGATGCGTTCGGCCAAGTCGGGATGCGTCTGGAACACCGACGGGAACAGCCCCCACAATTCTCGGGCGCCATGATAGGATTGGGCGGAAAAGACGATCTTCGCCGTCGCCAAATGGTCGTGCCAACGCACGGCCGGCATCTGTCCGATGGCTTGCAGCCCCTGCAACGCCCCGATCATGTTGGTGCGCCCCTGCAACATCGCCCCCATGGCGTCGGCACGGAACTCGCGGCGGCGCGACAAGGCGCAATCCAAGGCCCCGAACAGCACGCCGATCACCCAATCGACCAAAAGCAGAAAAGGCAGTGCCGCCAAAGCCGCCAAACCGATGGCCAAGCCCAACAGCATCCCCACCAACCCAGCCTGCCGATCCCGGCTGCCGGCCGCCGCGCCGGCCATGCCAAAGCCGAATATCTGCGCCACCCAGCGCAAACGGTCGGCCGGCAACAGGACCAGATTGCGCAACGCCTGCGGGATGATGTCCAACATTTGCCGCAGCACCACATCCCGGTGGGCGATGTGGCCGACCTCGTGTCCCATCACCGCCAGCACCTGATCGAAAGGCAGGCGTTCGAGCAGCCCGCGATTCAGCACCACGGCGGCGTCGCCTCGCCCCGCCCCCGAGGTGAAGGCGTTGACGTCGTCGTCATCGGCGATGGCCAGAACGGGCACCCGTGGCAACCCGGCGCGGCTGGCCATGTCGACCAGGTGATGGTGCAGTTCCACCATGCTGGCGTCCTTGCTGTTGTCGGGATCGACCACCGCAATTCCGGGCTTTCCCAGGACATATCGACGCCAACCGAAAAAACGCCAGATCATGGCCAGCGGGCCGACATAGACCGGCCAAAAGATCCCCAGCACCACGGCAGCGGCCAGAATATGGCCGCCATCGGGATGCTCGATGGCCCGCGCCACCGGAGCGATGGTCGCCGACGCGGCCCCGAACCATAAAAGCGCCACCAGCGACACGATGGCGGCAATCACCATGGCCACCCCGTCGAAAGCCCCCCCGACCTTGGCCCGCACCCGCATTGACCACCCCTTCCACTCCGATCCTCGCGCAATGATAGCGTCTCCCGCCACATCTGAACAGCCCGGCCATTGCCGCTCCCCTTCCCCCCTGCTATCGTCCGCCCCACATGTTTGCAATCGCCGACGAACGCGGAAAGGAACGATCATGAGCGAGGTCAAGGTCGCGATTTTGGGGGCCAGCGGGTACACCGGGGCCGAGTTGGTGCGCATGCTGGCGTCCCATCCCACTTTCCGCATGGCCGCGCTGACCGCCGACCGCAAGGCGGGGATGGACATGGCCAGCGTCTTCCCGCAATTCGCGGGCCTTGACCTGCCCAAGCTGGTCGCCATCGACCAGGTGGATTTCGCTGGGATCGACGCGGTGTTCTGCGCCCTGCCCCACGGCACCACCCAAGAGGTGATCGCCGGCCTGCCCGACCACGTGAAGATCGTCGATCTGTCGGCGGATTTCCGACTTTACGACCTTGACGCCTATGACACCTGGTACGGCCATCCGCACAAGGCCCCGGACCTGCAAAAGCAGGCGGTCTACGGTCTGACCGAGTTGAAGCGCGACGCCATCGCCAAGGCACGGCTGGTGGCCAATCCCGGCTGCTATCCCACATCGGTGCAATTGCCGCTGGTGCCGCTGTTGAAGGCCGGTCTGATCGAGGCCGACGACATCATCATCGACGCCAAGTCCGGCACCTCGGGCGCCGGCCGCGCCGCCAAGGAAGGCATCCTTTATTGCGAGGTCACCGAGGGCCTGCACGCCTATGGCATCGCCAGCCACCGCCATGCCCCGGAAATCGAGCAGGAACTGGGCGAAGCCGCCGGCCGGGCGCTGAATGTCAGCTTCACCCCGCATCTGATGCCCATGAGCCGCGGCATGCTGTCCACCATCAACGTGCGTCTGGCCAAGGGCGCCAAGGCCGCCGACCTGCGCGAGTGCTGGGCCAAGACCTATGCGGGCGAAGCCTTCGTCAAGGTGCTGCCGGCCGGCGTGGCGCCGCAGACCCGCCACGTGCGCGGCGCCAATTTCTGCTTCATGAACGCTTTCGACGACCGGTTGGCCGGTCGCGCCATCATCTGCTCGGTGATCGACAATCTGGTCAAGGGCGCCTCGGGCCAAGCCATCCAGAACATGAACCTGATGTTCGGTCTGCTCGAAACCATGGGTATCGACCAACAGCCGCTGTTCCCGTAAGGAGAACCTTTTGATGTCTGGCCTGATTTTACCGTTCAAGGGCGTCAGCCCGACAATCGCCGAAGATTGCTTCGTCGCCCCCAACGCGACCGTGATCGGCGACGTGGTCATCGGGGCGGGGACCAGCGTGTGGTTCGGCGTGGTCATCCGTGGCGACGTCCACGAAATCCGCATCGGCGAGCGCACCAACATCCAGGACGGCACCATCATCCATGTGACCGAGGGCAAGCTGGGGACCTATATCGGGTCCGACATCACCATCGGCCACGGCGCGGTGCTGCATGCCTGCACCTTGGAAGACGGCTGCTTCGTCGGCATGGGCGCCACCATCCTGGACGGCGTGGTGGTGGAATCGGGGGCCATGGTCGCCGCCGGCGCGGTGGTGACGCCGGGCAAGCGGGTGAAGAAAGGCGAATTGTGGTCGGGCAACCCGGCCAAGCCGATGCGCCCGCTTCGCGACGAGGAACTGGCCTTCTTCCCCAAATCGGCGACCAAGTACAAAGCCCTGGGTGACACCTATCGCCAAAGTCTGGGGGATTGACGGATCAGGTTGGCGTTTACAAAAACGCAAACCTTTCGGTGAACCATTCCGGATGACGGCCAGAACCGGCCCGCCGGAACGGAGATCCCCATGAGCCAGAAAAGCTCGACCCAACCTGTCAGCCACAAGCAGCGCAAACCCATGGCATCCGCCAAGCGTCCCAGAACCGGTCTGTTTTCCCGCTTGGCCGCGCCGCTGGCCAACGTGGCGCGACGCATGGCCAGACGCGGCCAGATCGACGACATGTCACTGGCCGACGCCGAACGCGAGATGGAGATGGCCCGCCGCGTCGCCCAGAATTCCGGGTCCGATTCGCTGACCCACGAGGACTTCCGCCTGGCCATGGAACAGGTCCTGCGCGAGGACCAGGGCCGCTTCGGCACCAAGCTGCACGTGGTGTCGCTGGTGGAGTTCCGCGAGGCGGTGGGCGAACGCTGGAGCAAGGTTTCCGACAAGGTGATGATGATCGCCGAGGGCGTCATCACCAAGCATCTGGGTACCGGCAATTTGTTTTCCCGCCAAGGCACCGACTTCTTCACCCTGGTGTTCCGCACCTGCTCGGCCGACGAGGGGCGCCTGCGCGCCCACACCATCGCCCAGGAACTGGGCACCCGGCTGGTCGGCGACCAGTTCCAGGGCGTCGAACGCCCGCTGGCCCTGGCCGCCGAAATGGATCTGACCGAGGCGGTGCTGCCCGACGGCAGCTTGAACCATGCCGCCATCCAACGCGCGGTGGGCGAGAAACGCGCCCTGATCGCCGCCACCATCGCCGACGACAGCAGCAAGGCGTGGGTGCCAGCGGCCTCGTCCCCTGTCGCCAGAGCCAAGACCACGACGGGCGACCTGCCCAACGCCGTCACCGGCGACGCCAAGCCCAAACAGGCCCAGGATCCAGGCTGGGTAGCCATGGAAACGCCCAAGCGCATCAAGGAATCGGACACCGCCTGGATCATCCTGGACACCGGCCCCAGGCCCGACCAGCCGCCGGCCACCGCGCCGACGGTCATGCCGTCGGCACCGCCCCTGACCGACACCTCGCGCCTGACCCTGCTGTGGCGGCCCACCTGGGTCAGCCAGCCGGAAACCATCGGCGCCTATGTGGCCCGCCTGCAACGCCTGGACAAGCCCGACGGCGTCACCTTGGACGGGTCCCTGGCCTATCCCCGCGATGACGAAACCTCGGTCCTGACGCTGGACCGCTATTGCATCGGCAACGCCATGCGCGATTTCCGCGCCTCGGAGAACGCCGGCAACGGATCGACGGCGGTCATCCCCATCCATTGGGCGACGCTGGCCGCCGAAAACCGCATGGAAATCCTGGCCCCCTTCGCCGACATCCCGGAAGCGGTGCGCCAGAACCGGGTGGTCATCGACCTGTTCGGCGTTCCCGACCAGGTCACCGCCCGGCAATTGATGGAAACCGTCGCCACCGCCCGCCCCTTGTGCAAGGCGGTGGCGCTGCGCACCCGTCTGGGCGACAGCCGCGCCAAACTGGCCGCCGACAGCGGCTTCGCCATGATCGGCATCGACCTGGCGCAGTTGTCGCCGGCCGAACGCGCCGACGATTCCACCCTGCTGGGTCACTTGCGCCGTTACCAGGACCAGGCCCAAGGCTTCGGCCTCGCCACCTATCTGTGGGGGGTGCGCCGCCGCGCCGTGGTCGTCGGCGCCGTGCAGGGCGGTTTCGCCATGGTCAACGGCCCGGCCTTGATGAAGGACATCGCCAAGCCGGCCAAGGTGTTACCGGCGCCCCGCTCGCGCTTCGCCGCCACCGCCTAGGGCCACGGATGCGGGCCATCCTCGCCACCCTGGCCCTGCTGACCGTCATCGTCGGCGCCATCGCCCAGCCCCTGGGCGCCGGCATGGCGGCGGGGCTGGCCGCCTCGGCCGCCCTGGCGCTTTATCTTCTGCTGGAAGGCTGGCGCTGCCGGTTGCCCGGCCGCGTCATCCTGGCCTTGGCCATCCTGGCCGCCCTCGCCACCCTGATCTGGCACCCCCTGCCCGCCCAAGTCCTCGGCAAGGCGGGCATCGCCGCCGCCGCCATCATCGGCTTGTTCGCCGCCCTGGGTTTCCTGCGGGAAGCCGCCGAGACCTCGCCCCTGGTTCAGCAATGCGGCGAACTGATGGTGCGTCAGCCGCCCGGCCGCCGCTATCTGGTGCTGACCTTGGGCAGCCACCTGATATCCCTGGTGCTGAATTTCGGCGTGCTGCCCCTGTTGGGCACCATGGTGATGAAGGGCAACACCCTGGACGCCGCCGGCGGCGACCAACGCGTCGTCGACATCCGCACCCGCCGCATGCTGTCGGCCATGTTGCGCGGCTTCGCCATGATGACCGCGTGGTCGCCGCTGTCGGTGGCCTTCGCCGTCACCGTGGTGGTGATTCCCGGCCTGGATTGGGGGCGCCTGCTGCCCATCCAGGTGGGGCTGGCCGCCTTGCTGCTGGCCTTGGGCTGGCTTCTCGACCGCCGGGCCTTCCCCCCCAGCGGCCACGCCCTGCCGGGCGTCGGACAACAAACCGACTGGCGGCCGGCTTGGCGCATGACCGCGCTGGTGGCCGCCGTGGTCTGCGCGTCGGTGGCCTTGGCCGAAGCGCTGGGGGTCAAGCTGGTGGTCGGCGCCATGGTGGCGGTGCCGCCCTCGGCCGTGGTCTGGCTGTTGTGGCAAAAACGCCAGCCGCGAAAAGTGGTCAAGGAATTAGGCCAGTCCTTGCTGCGCACCATGCCCAATTTCCGCGACGAGGTGGCCATGCTGGGCGGCGCCATGTTCGCCGGCACCGTCGCCGCCGCCTTCCTGTCACCCGACAGCATCGGCGCCATGGTCCAGACCTTGGGCCTGCCGCCGCTGGTCCTGGTCATCTTGCTGGCGTGGTCGATCATGGCCCTGGCCCAGGTGGGGGTGTCACAGATCGCCTCGGTAACCTTGCTGGGCGGCGCCTTGGTCCATGTGGCGCCGCCGCTGGTTCTGGCCAGCGCCATGATGGGGGCTTGGGCCTTGTCGGCGTGTTCCACCGTGGTGGGGGCGGCGGTGTTGACGGTGGCCCGCCTGGGCGGGGTCGGGGTCAAGGTGGTGGGGCGCGACTGGAACGGCCTTTACGTGGTCGCCGGCGGCCTGCTGCTGGCCCTTTGGCTGGCGGGGCTTGATTACCTGGTCGCCTCGTTTGGCTGATGCGGGCCACCGGCGCCTCGGCTACAGTGGCGCGACGATCAGCGGGTACGGGTGGACAAGGTGACGATGGGCGGACGCAAGAAAATCGTGGTCATGGCGGCGACGGCCTTGGCCTGTCTGGCGGTCTTGCTGTTGCTGCTGCGCGATTGGAACGCCGAGATCGCCCGCCTGGCGTCCCAGGTCGAAAACGCCACCGGCCTTAGGGTGGCGATCACCGGATCGTCGCGCCTGACCTTGCTGCCGCCGGCCCTGGCGGTGGAAAACATCAGCATCGTCCAGGGTGATGCCCCCCTCGCCCAGATCAAGCGTTTATCCTTGCGGGTGTCGCCGCTGTCGCTGCTGAGCGGCCAGGTCAAGGTCACCGGCCTGGTCTTCGACCAAGCCCGCGTGGGCGGCACCACCGTGGATGGCCTGGACATCCATCTGGGCCCCAACCGTCTGGACGGCTTTTCCAAATGGAACGGCCACGCCGTCACCTTCAGCGCCAGCCTGTCGCCGGACCAGGACAACGCGACGCAATTCCGCCTGACCGTCCCGACCTTGAACACCGCCCTGCGGTTTGAAGGGAACCTGGAAAAAGGGCCGGCGCTCAGCGGCCGGATCAGCCTGAACGCCGGCAACCTGGCCGGCCTGCTGCCGGACCTGGGACTGCCGCCCGGCCGCACCCTGCAGGCCCAGGCCGATGTGGATTGGGGTGACGGCCAGTTCTCACTGGTCAACCTTGGCATCGAAGCCAACGGCACCCGCGCCAGCGGTTCCGTGGTGGCGCTGGCCGGCAGCCCGGCCTTGGTGGAAGCCGATCTCGACCTTGACCACCTGGACGTTGACGCATGGCACGGCGGCAAATCGGCGGTGTTGCCCCACTTGCTTCCGGCCACGCTGACGCCCCCGACCAACGCCCCGACCTCTGCGGCCAAGCCGCAGGCCGCCACACCCCAGGCGGACGGCCTCGCTTTGCCGGACGACATCCTGGGCAACCTGCGGCTGACAATCGGCCAGATGACCTGGCTGGGACAGACATTGCGCGGGATCGACATCCGCGCCGGCCTGGACCAGGGCAGCCTGGTGATCCGCCATGCCGGGCTGCGCTTCGGTCAGGATTTACGGGCCGACCTGGATGGGGTGCTGGAACGGACGGCCTTCGCCGGCCGGCTGCGCCTGAACGGTCCGGGCATCTCGGGTCGGAGCGACGTGGCGGTGGATGCCCAAGGTCTCCGCCTCGGCAACTTCCTGGCCAAGCACGACGACCTGCTGGTGAAGGGCGCCCTGGCCGGATCGTGGCACGACGGCGTGACGGTGCAATGGTCCGGCGCCGTCGGCACCTGGCCCGACACCGCCGCCTCGGCCAAACTTGTCCCCCAGGGGCGCAAGCTGGTGATGCCGGAACTGGAAGCCCGCGTCGGCACCCTGTCGGTCCGCGGTCAGGCCAGTGCCGACTTTTCCACCCCACGCCCGCACCTTACCGCGCAATTGCGGGCCGGCGACATCGACCTGGCGGCGCTGCCCGCTTCTCCGCTGCCGGCCTTCGTGCCGCCACAACCGAAACTGAAGGGCAAGGCGGCGCGACCCAGCGCCCCAGCCCCCGCCGCCAAGGCGGCGAACAGCACCAAGGGCGGCTCGCCCTTCTCGGCCTCGCCGTTGGACTGGTCGGCGCTGACCCTGGTGGATGGCGTATTCGACCTGGCGGCCAACAGCCTGGTCGGTGAATTCGGCCGCCTGGACCACCCGCATCTGAAACTGGTTCTGGCCGAGGCAATCGCCACCATCGACGATCTTGGCGCCGGTTTCCTGGATGGTCAGCTGACGGCCAAGGGGCGGGTCGCCGCCCTGCCCCAACCCAACCTGCAACTGGAGGCGCAGGTGAAGGGCGCCGACCTGGCCCGCCTGCGTCCCGGTTTCGCCGGATTCAGCCTGGCCTCGGGGCGGGCCGACGGCCAGATCCGGTTGAAGGCGACAGGGCGGTCCAGCCGGGACATGGCCGCCTCGGCGGTGGGCGACGGGCGCCTGGAGGCCAAGGACGGCACCATCGACGGCATCGACCTGGCGGCCATCGACGGACAGGTGTCGCGCATCCAGAACATCGGCAACATCCTGGCTTTGGCGCAAACCGGGCTGAAGGGCGGTCAAACCCGGTTCCAGACCCTGTCCGGCACCCTGAAGGTGGCCGACGGCAACGCCCGCTCGCCCGACCTGACACTGAAGACCGCAGGCGGCAGCCTGGCCGCCGACCTGTCTGTCGCCTTGGTTCCGTGGACCACCGACAGCAGCCTGTCCCTGGCCCTGGCCTCGCTGCCCGCCACCCCTTTGGTGCTGCGCTTCAGCGGAGCGTTGGACAAGCCGCGCACCGTCGTCGACGCCAACGCCCTGCAAAAGGCCCTGGTTCAGGGCGGATTGGGACGGGCGCTGGGGGGCGGCGACACCCAGGATGGCGAGGCGAAGGGCGGCGGCAAGATCCTGCGCAACATCTTCAAGGCGCTGGGCGGCGGCTGACCCGCCGCCCAGCCCGCTTGGGACAGGATCAGGATGCCCGCACGGTGGTCAGGAAGCTATCCACCTCACCGCGCAGACGGTTGGTCTGATCGCTCAGGATTTCCGAGGAATGGGACACCTGGGCGGCGTTGTCGCCCACTTCCCGGGTCACCCCCACCAACCGGTTGATGAATTCCGACACGTCATGGGCACCGGACGCCGCTTGGTTGACGTTGCGGCTGATTTCCTTGGTGGCGGCCGATTGTTCCTCGACGGCGGCGGCGATGGTGGACGCCACTTCCGACATCGAGCCGATGGTCTGGGTGATGGCGCGGATGGCCGACACCGCGTCCTGGGTCGCCGATTGCACCGCCAGGATCTGGTCGGTGATCTCGCCGGTGGCCTTGGCGGTCTGCGTCGCCAGCCCCTTGACCTCGCCGGCGACCACGGCGAAGCCCTTGCCCGCCTCGCCGGCCCGGGCCGCCTCGATGGTGGCGTTCAGCGCCAACAGGTTGGTCTGGCTGGCGATGGCCGAGATCAGCTTCACCGCCTCGCCGATGCGGCTGGCCGCTTCCGACAGGCCGTTGATGCACTGGTTGGTCTGCTCGGCCTTGTCCACCGCTTCGTGGGCGATGCGGGTGGAATGCTGGACCTGGCCGCTGATTTCCGAGATCGACGCCGACAATTCCTCGGTGGCGGCGGCCACCGTCTGGATGTTGGCGTTGACTTCTTCCGCCGCCCCGGCCACCGAGGTGGCGTCCGAGCGGGCGTTCTCGGCGATGGACGCCATGCCGCGGGCGGCGCCGTCATTGGCCCCCACCGCTTGGCTCATGCCCTCGACCACCCCCTTGACGCTGCCTTCGAACTTGTCGGCCAGGTGCAGCATGGCCCGGTGACGCTCCGCCTCGGCCTGGGCCTTCATCGCCTCTTGCTCGGCCCGCAGACGGGCAGCGGCGGCCGCTTCGTCGCGCAGCACGGCGATGGAATTGGCCAGGACGCCGATTTCGTCACCCCGCTTTGTCGCCGGAACCTCAACCTGATAGTCGCCCTGACCGATACGGTTGGTCACGCCGGCCAGTTGCCGCAAAGGCTGGGCGATGGATTGCGCCATCGCCCAGGCGATGATCACCACGACGACCAGGATGGCGCCACCGATCAATGCCATGTCCCGCAGGGTTTGTCGGAAGGCGGCGTCCACGTCGTCCAGATACAGGCCGGTGCCGACGAACCATTGCCACGGCTCGTAACCCACCACCGACGACACCTTGCGTTCGGGGACATCGGACCCCGCCTTGGGGAACCAATAGAACAGATGGCCACCACCGGCCTTGGCCAGTTCCAACATTTTCGGGATGTAGACGAAGCCGTTGGTGTCCTTGGAATCGATGAAGTTCTTGCCTTCACGATCCGGCTTCGAGCCATGAACGATGTTCACCCCCTTGTAGTCGTAGACGAAGAAATATTCGTCACCGGCATATTTCATGCCGCGGATGGCGTCCTTGGCCAGCTTCTGCGCGGTGGCTTCGTCGAATTCCCCCTTCTTGGCGCGGGCATGGAACTCGGCGGCCACGTCACGGGCGGCTTCCGACAGGTTGCGGGTCTTGGAAATGGCGGCGCCCAGCTTTTCCTGCTTGACGAAATTGGCCGACACCACGGTCAACACCACCAAGCCGATGGCGCTGACCGCGACCAGTCCCAACAGCCTGAAGATGACGGACTTGAGCTGAAATTGGGGCTTAGCCATGCTCCCCTCCCTTTCGACGGCTGCTCATTCCGGCGTGGCGAACAGCCTTGTGATCTTTGGTATATTAGAGACCAAGTGCCAAGGGCCGCCATTGTGCGGAGGACGCAAACCCCCTCCTGATTCAGGAGGAAGCTCTCGGTTGCCGCGTAATACCAAAGAACAGGGAGGAAGCGTTGATCACTCGTGCTCGGCTTCGGGGCCGGACTCGACGTCGATGGGAACGCCGGGCTGGTGCTTGGAATTGCGGATGGCGAGCGAGCTTTTGACGTGGCTGATGTTGGGGGCCGCCGTCAGCTTGGTGGTCAGGAAGCGTTGGTAGTCGTCCCAGTCATGGGCGACGATCTTCAACAGGAAGTCGGTCTCGCCGGCCAACATGTGGCATTCGCGCACTTCCGGCCACGCCAGCACCAGATCCTCGAACGACCGCAAATCCGCCTCGGCCTGGCTGTTCAGACCGACATGGGCGAAGACGGTGACGTTGAAACCCAGGGCGTGGGGCTCGATCTCGGCATGGTAGCCCTTGATGTAGCCGGCTTCTTCCAGCGCTCGAACGCGACGCAGACAGGGGGGGGCCGATATGCCGGCACGCCGGGCAAGCTCGACATTCGTCATCCGACCATCAGCCTGCAAATCCGCCAGAATCCGACGGTCGATGCGGTCCAACTTGACCCGCTGCATTAGGGAACTCCAAAACCAAAGCGATTTACGTAATTATATTACCGTGCCCACGGCAATCCGCCAAGCCCCCACATTGCACCGCCACATGACTTTCAGCATTTTCCTTACGTGAAACCATCCCTTCCTGTAATCATTCCACACTTGCGCGGTTGGATTTGCCGAACTAGATTTCCGACCAATCCAATCATATACCAATCAAGGAGCCCGTCAGGATGTCCGAAGCCGTCAATCCCATGAGCCTGGTGACCCAAGCCGCTCCCGATTTCACCGCCCCGGCGGTGATGCCCGACAATTCCATCAACGAAGCCTTCAACTTGAAGTCGTACCTGGCCGGCTCCTATGGCCTGGTGTTCTTCTATCCGCTGGACTTCACCTTCGTCTGCCCGTCGGAAATCCTGGCCCACGACCACCGCGTCAAGGCCCTGGCCGACAAGAACTGCAAGGTCGTCGCCGTGTCGGTCGATTCGCACTTCACCCACTTGGCGTGGAAGAACACCGCCGTGGACAAGGGCGGCTTGGGCAACGTGCAGTTCCCCATGGTGGCCGACCTGACCAAGTCCATCGCCAAGTCGTATGGCGTGCTGATCAACGACGCCGTGGCGCTGCGCGGCTCGTTCCTGATCGACAAGGCCGGCAACGTGCAGGTCGCCCACGTCAACAACCTGCCGCTGGGCCGCAACGTCGACGAGATGCTGCGCCTGGTCGACGCCCTGCAGTTCCACGAAGAACATGGCGAAGTCTGCCCGGCTGGCTGGCAGAAGGGCAAGGCCGGCATGTCGGCCACTCCCGACGGCGTCGCCAAGTACCTGGCCGCCCACGCCAGCGAACTGTAAGCGACACGCAGGGTGCAAACCAAGGGGCGCGGGAATCTCCGCGCCCCTTTTCGTTTCCGCCCCGCCTTGCGCCCGCCTGCCCGCCGGCTTATCTTCCCTTCAGTTCGTCCGCCCAAGGAATTTCCCATGGCCACCCACCGCACCAAAGTCCTGATCCTGGGATCGGGCCCGGCCGGCTGCACCGCCGCCATCTACGCCGCCCGCGCCAATCTGGAGCCGATCCTCGTCGCCGGCCTGCAGCCCGGCGGCCAGCTGACCATCACCACCGACGTCGAGAACTACCCCGGCTTCGCCGAGGCCATCCAAGGCCCCTGGCTGATGGAGCAGATGCAAAAGCAGGCCGAGCATGTGGGTGCCCAGTTCCTGTACGACACCATCGTCGATGTCGACCTGAGCAAGCGCCCCTTCGTCGCCAAGGGCGATTCGGGGGACGAATATGTCGGTGACACCCTGATCATCTGCACCGGCGCCACCGCCCGCTGGCTGGGCATCGACTCGGAACAGAAATACCAGGGGGCCGGCGTCTCGGCCTGCGCCACCTGCGACGGCTTCTTCTTCCGGGGCAAGGAAGTGGTGGTGGTCGGCGGCGGCAACTCGGCGGTCGAGGAAGCCATCTACCTGGCCGGCATCGCCAGCAAGGTCACCCTGGTCCATCGCCGTGACAGCCTGCGGGCCGAAAAGATCGCCCAGGACCGCCTGTTCGCCAACCCCAAGATCGCCGTGGTGTGGGATAGCGTCGTCGACGAGATCCTGGGCGCCGGCGATCCGCCCGGCGTCACCGGAGTGCGGCTGAAGAACGTCAAGTCGGGCGAAACCAGCGAACTGTCCTGCGACGGCGTGTTCATCGCCATCGGCCACACCCCCAACACCGACTTGTTCAAGGGAGCGGTCGACATCGACGACGAGGGCTACATCGTCACCAAGGCCGGCGCCACCAGCACCAACATTCCCGGCGTCTACGCCGCCGGCGACGTCCAGGACAAAACCTATCGCCAGGCCGTCACCGCCGCCGGCACCGGATGCATGGCGGCGCTCGAGGCCGAACGCTTCCTCGCCATGCATGGACATGAAGGCTGAGTTGCGGCAAACTTATGGCTGAACTGAAAGGACGCGGTCACGGGGGCCGCGTCCTTGGGTCTCCCCGGGGGAAGGAGCCGGCGTCAAGAGATGGATTGGGACAAACTCAGGGTCTTCCATGCGGTGGCGGAAGCGGGAAGCTTCACCCATGCGGGCGAGGTCCTGAACCTCAGCCAGTCGGCGGTCAGCCGGCAGATCAGCGCCTTGGAAGAAAGCCTGAACCTGCCGCTGTTCCATCGCCACGCCCGCGGCCTGATCCTGACCGAACAAGGCGAACTGCTTTACAAGACGGCGCGGGAAATCTTTTCCAAACTGGCGATGACCGAAGCGCTGCTGACCGAAAGCCGTGAACGCCCCCAAGGCCCCTTGAAGATCACCACCACGGTGGCCTTCGGGTCATTGTGGCTGACGCCTCGCATCAAGGAATTCCTGGATCTTTACCCCGACATCTCGGTCACCATGGTGCTTTATGACGGCGAGCTTGACCTGGCCATGCGCGAGGCCGACGTGGCCATCCGCATGATGCCGCCGCGTCAGCCCGACTTGATCCAGCGCCACCTGCTGACCATGCATTACAACGTCTACGCGGCGCCGGAATACCTGAAGAAACACGGCATGCCGAAGACGGCGGAAGATTTGGACAACCACCAAATCATCGTTTACGGCGACGACGCCCGCATTTCGCCGCCGGTGTCCAACGTCAACTGGCTGCTGGAAACCGGCGCCACGCCGTCGGCCCCACGCAAGCCGGTGCTGGAAGTCAACAACATCTACGGCATCTACCGGGCGGTGAAATCCGGCCTGGGCATCGCGGCGCTTCCCGACTACATGACCACCGAGGCCGACAACCTGGTCCGCGTGCTGCCCGAACTGAAGGGTCCCAAGCTGGACACTTATTTCGTCTATCCGGAAGAATTGCGCCATTCCAAGCGCATCACCGTCTTCCGCGACTTCCTGCTGTCGAAGATCCAGGAAAACCTGTAAGCCCTCGAAATCAGCCGTAAATGCGTCTTTTCGCATTGACGGAGGTCAACCGGGCATCGGCGGCCATCCCGGCAACAGCCATATTTTACAGACATGACAAGCATTTATCGCCTGCTATGCGAACAATGCATGCCCCTGCTGCCTTTTTTCCCATGGTTGCGCACCGCAACATAACGTACAAACCACCCATCGGTGCTGCGACGCAACAGATTGCGAATACAGCCAACCGAACGAGTTTCCCGAGGGTTACTCGGGATTTCCAGGGTCCTCTTCTTTTGGATCCTACGTCTCCTAGACGTGAAGCCTCCCTGTTTGACTTAGGCCCCGGCGCATAACCGGGGCCTCTTCTTTTCTGCGGGTTTCAGCGAATCGGCCCGTGTGGCATCGGCGCGCGAATGGCGCTCCATGTGGCATAGGTGTGGTTGATGTGCCCCCGGAAAACTGGATCGTTTTGAGTTAGAGTTTTCGGATCGGATTTCCCGGCTGGGGAAGGAAGATCGAGATGAAGGCATCG
>JAIWOG010000266.1 GCA_020217035.1 Magnetospirillum sp.
TCGCCGGGCCGGTGGCCGGTCCGGTGCTGGGGGCGGACGGCAGGCTGGGCGGCGAAGCCGGCGGCGCCGAAGGTGCCGGCGCCGACGCGCTGACGACGCTGCCGGCATTGTTGGAAACCGTGAAGGAAGACCCCGATGTCGCGCCCAGCACACCGGCGCCCGGGGTGCTGATGGTCAAGGGCGGGTCGGAACTGCCCGGCCGGCTAAGCGTGATTTCGCCGACGAAGCTGGAACCGGGATCGGGCTGCAACGCCACCGAGGTTTCGCCGCCGGCGGCAACGCTGCCCACCACGGTGGTGCCGCGAATGCCGATGGACATGGCCGGCGTCGCCACCTTGGCGGCACCGGGCGCCGACTTGGCGATGTCGCCCGAGACGAAGGAAAAGGCGCCTTGCGCCACCAGGATGGATTCCGAGCCGGTCTTGGTCGCCGGGTCGTAGGTGAAGTCGTCCAGCCCGATCAGCCCCTTGTCCTTCAAGACGAAGGTCGAGCGGTCGGCGAAGACCAGGGAAATCTGCGCCCCGTCGGCGGTTTCCACCGAATCGCCCTTGACCAGCGGCGCCTCGGCGGCAGCCGCGATCTTCTGGCCGCCGCGAACGATCCAGGCTTCGCCCTGGATGGCGGACACTTTGCCGATGACCTGCGCGGTCTTGCCGTCGGCGACCTGGATCACCGGCAGCTTTGGCTCGGCGACCGGAACGGTCTGAATGGGCATGGCCTTCCCCTTTCTGGAGATGACTTATTGGGGCAGTGTGAACGAATTCAGTGAAAAAATCACTTCATTGCGCAAAAGCGGATCAAAAATCATTCGCAAGACGGATTTGCGCCCCACCACGATGGACGCCGTCCCCGCCATGCCCGAGCGCACCGGATTGGGATTGCCGGCACTGTCGTACAGCACCGATTGTTCCGACTGCACCACCACCTTGTAATAGGTCTGGGTGGTGCCGCCTTGGGTTTCCTCGATGGAATCGGCCCCCACCGCCAACACCCGGCCGTGCAATTGCCCATAGCGGAACGGGTCATAGGCCGACAGCCGGATCGACGCCTTCAGCCCCTCGCGCAGATGGCCGATATCCTGGGGTGGCACCTTGGCTTCCACCACCAGGGCGTCGTCCAGCGGCACGATGTCCATCAAGGTGTCACCGGGCTTGGCCACCTGGCCGACGCTGGTGATGGCCGCCATCTTGACCACGCCGCGCACCGGCGAGCGGACTTCCGAGCGGGATTCGCGGTCGGTGGCCACTTCCATGGTGGCCTTCAGCGAGGAAATTTCAGCTTCCACCTTGCTGATTTCCTCCAACACCTCGGTGCGCCAGCCTTTCTCGAACTCGGACAACTTGGCCGAGGCTTCGTCCTGCTGGGCTTCCAGGCGGGAAATGGTGTCCCGCGCGGTGGCCACCTCGGTGTCCAGCAGCAATTGCTCGCGTTCCAGCTTGACCATTTCCTGGTTGCCGACCACGCCCACGTCATAGGCTTTCTTCTTGATGCGCAGTTCCTCGGCGCCCTTGGCCTGGGCGCGGACCAGGCCGGCATGGCGGGTCTGGTTCTCGGCCACCTCGCGGCGGCGGCGCTCCATCTCGCGCTGGATGACGGTGACCTGCTGGGCGCGATGCGACAGCCGCTCGGTGTGGATGGTCATCTCGCGCCGCTTGGTGTCGGAATCGATGGCGATGCCGGCCGGCCAGGCGATGTCCTTGGTGCCGGCCAGGTCAGCGTGCAGACGCGCCGTCCGCGCCTGGAAGGCGGCGAAACGGGCGCGTTTGTCGGCCAGATCCTGGGCACCTTGCGAATTGATCAGCCGCACCAGCACCTCGCCTTCCGAGACGAAGCTGCCTTCGCGCACCAGAACCTCTTGGATGGTGCCGCCCTCGAAATGCTGCACATGGCGGATTTGGCCCGAGGGTTCGACCCGGGCCGGCGCCGTCACCACCTCGTCCAGTTCCAGCACCGCCGCCGCCCCGAACAGGCCGAAAAAGGCCAGCGTGCTCCATAACAGCAGAGATGTCGCCGCGGGCGAGGTCAAGCGCGGGGCAATGCCGTGAATGGGCGAGCGAAAGGAATCCAGCACCGGATCGGCGCCGTTGAGCTTCTTCATGGCCCCGCCCCCTTGCCGGCGGAGGACGGCGGCGTCTCACGTTGGGTGACGCGCACCACCTTGCCGCGTTCCATCACCGCGCTGCGCGGCGCCAGGGCAGTGACGGCGGCGCGGTGCGAGATCACCACCAGCGTGCGATTGCCCACCGCCTTGTGGATGCCGGCGATGGCCCGGCGTTCGGTGGTTTCGTCCAGGGCGGCGGTGGGTTCGTCCAGGATGGTCACCGGCGCCGCCCGCAACAAGGTGCGGGCCAGGGCCACCAATTGGCGTTGGCCGCCCGACAGGTTGCGGCCGTTTTCCAACACCTCGAAATCCAGCCCCATGCCCACCGGCATCACCGCCCCGGCGCCGACGGCGTTCAGCATGGCGATCATCTGGTCGTCGGACACCAGCCCGTCCAGGGACAAATTGGTGCGCAGCGTGCCGGAATAAAGCGGCGGGTTCTGCGGGCAGACGGCGACATGGCGACGCAGGTCGGCGGGATCGATCAACGAGATGTCGACGCCGTCCAGCAAGACCCGGCCGGTTTCCGGGCGGATGATCCCCGACAGCACCTTTTCCAGCGTGGTCTTGCCCGATCCCGAGGCGCCGACCACCGCCAGGCGTTGGCCGGCGGCAATGGTCAGGTTGATGTCTTCCAGCACCGGATGGGCGGCACCCGGATAACGGGCGGCCAGCCCTTCCACCTGCACATTGCCGGCGGCCAGCGGCCGGTGGATCAGGCTGATTCCCGGCGGGCGTTCGGTGGGCCGGTTGGTGACGGTACGCAGCGATTCCAGCGCCGCCAGCGCCGCCTGGGTCTGCGGCACCACCGCCACCAGCTGCATGGTGGCGCCGGTGAAGCGGGTGGCCAGCATGGTGGCGGCCAGGATAACGCCGGCGCTCATCTCGCCTTCCACCGCCCGCCAGCCGCCCAGGCCCAAGGCGCACAGCATGGCCAGGTTCTGCGCCAGCATGGACAGGTTGCCACGCGACGCCGCCACCGTGCGAATGGCGCGAGCCGCCGTGGCGTAAAGGATGGTGCCCTGGCGGAAGCGGCCTTGCAGATAGGTCATGGCACCGACCCGGCGCACGGTTTCCGGATCGAAGAAGGTTTCCTGGGCCGCCTGGGCGCGGAAAGTGGCGGCGCGGGACAATTCCTGATGCAGCAATTTCTGCCGGTGGATGGCGAACAGGGTCGAGCCGGCGACCACCACGTTCATCCCCAACACCGCCAGGGCGATCAGCGGATCGCACAGGAAAAGGCCGGCCAGGAACAGCGCCATGAACGGCAGATCAGCCAGCAACGACACGGCGGCGGCGCCGAAACCGTCACGGATGGCGTCGAAATCCTGCAACATACGCATCAGATGGCCGGATGGTGCGGCGGCGCCTTCGAAGCGGGTTTCCAGGATGCGCCGGTGCATGTCCATGGCCAGGCGCACATTGCCTTCGTGCAGGGTGTCTTCCACGAACAATCCGCGCAGACGGCGGAACACTTGTTCGAAAAGCGCCGCCAGCAGGAACAGCACGGCCATGACGACCAGCGAATCCAACAGGCCATGCGGCAGCACCCGGTCGTAGACCTGGGCCGAGAATAACGGCGCCGCCAGGGCCAGGACATTGCCCAAGCCGCCGGCCAGTCCGGCCCGCCACAGCATCGGCTTCCAACTGGCCAGCAGCGCCGGCCAGGCGGTGGGGGCCGCGGCGGCGGCCTTGTCCAGCATCGGGCGGACGAACAATATGGTGGTCGGCTCGGCCTGCGCCGGGGGCAGGTTCAAGGCCCGCGAAGCCTCGAATTCCAGGGCGACGCAGGGGAACAGGTCCGGCGACAGCTTGGCCGGGTTGGTCCGCGCTTCCACATGGGCGGCGAAACCGTGGCGCGACAACGCCACCAGCCACGGCTGCGCCGCCGCCTCGGCCTGCGCCATGGAATAGGAATCGCAAAGCGCCGACGCCGCCACCACATGCCCCATGGAGCGCAGGCAGGCCGAAATGGCCTTGGCCTCGGCGGCGACGATGGCCGGGTCAGCGGCTTTGGCTGCTGGCGGCATACAAACGGACCGGGGATTGTGCCGTCGGCACCGATTCGGGCATGGGCGGCTGCGGGTCCAGGCCCATGGTGGCGTTCAGCCGCGCCTTGGCCGCCTGGACCTCGGAATACAGGATGAAGCGGCGCAAGGTGGACAGCATGGACGACGCCTCGGCCTTGATTTCCTCCATGGCGCTGCCGCTGCCGGCGTTGCGCGACTTGCCGGCCAGCGAGGTGATGCGGCGGTCGATGCCGGCCATCTGCTCGGTCAGACGGTATTCCTTCAAGGCATGACGATATTGGATGTCGGCCACCCGCACTTGCGTCACCACCGCCATGCCCAGGGCCAAACGACGGGCGCGGGTCACCTCCGCCGTGTTTTGTGCCTGGCCGATGCGCTTGGGCGCCGACAGGAAGTCCACCAGGTTCCACGCCACCTGCACGCCGGCATCGGCCCAGGCGTTGTATTTCAGATAGGAATTGGAATCGTAATGGCCGCCGATGAAGGGGCCGATTCCGGGCAGCGACTTCAGCAACTCGGTATAGATTTCCTGGGCGTCGATGCGGAACTGGGCGTCCTCGACCTTCAATTCGGGGCGGTTGTCCAGGGCGATCTGCTGCAAAATCTCGACATCCTGGGCGGGGCTGTCCAGCTTCAGGGTGGCGGCGTCCTTCAATTCGGCCAGTTGGAAGGCGGCCACCGACTGCACCCCCATCAATCCGGCCAGATCGGCCCGCGAGGTGGCGGTCTGGCGCTGCATCTCGGCAATCTGGCGCATGGTGTCGACGATGGCCCGCTGATGGTTCAGCATCTGCATGGGGTCGCCGACCTTGCTGCGCTCGGCTTCCTCGGCGTCCTCGACCGAGCGTTTCAGCCGCTCTTCCAGTGAATTGTACTTGGCTTCGGCGTATTCGTTGATCACCGCCTTCCAATAGGCGGCCTGGACGTCCTGAACCAACAGATGCAGCGCCCGGCGGCGCTTTTCCAGCGCTTGCTTGACGCGGTCTTCCTCTTGGTCGGACCGCAACATGGCGATGCCGAAATCCATCAGGTTCCAGGTGGCGGTCAAGTCAGCGGTGCGGCCGACCGCGTCGTCGCTGGTGGAATAGGACGTCCCCGTGCTGCCGGTGGACAGATCCTTGGACACCGTCGCCTTGGGCAGCGACCGGCGGGTCACCCCCGCCTTGGCCGCCATCTGCGGCAACATGGCGAAGATGGACAGGTCGGCCTTGCCTTGGGCCAGCACCTCCTCCAGCAGCTTGACCCGCGAATCAAGGTTGTTGGCCACCGCCAGCGCGATGGCGTCGTCGACAGTCAGGGGATGGGCCAGAACGTCCTGGGGCAGCGATTGGGCATGACGATCCAGATCGACGCGGATTTCCGCCAGCGGCTCGGGGTCAAGCGCACAGGCCGCCAACGACGACGCCAAGGCCGTCGCCGTCATCAACGATCTGATGGTCTTTCTGCCGCCCAAGCTCAACATCCTTCTGACGCGAGCATTCATTATATATGTCAAAGGGTTTAACGAGAGGTTTAAAGCACAGGGGGAAGATGGCGGGCAAAGTCATATTTAAATCCAGCCACGGGCCGCCGCCCCCGCCTTGCCAGCACGCTGAAACAAATGTATCATTTTGCCGAATGACGAATTGATGCGATGCTCACTCATGCTTGAGACCTTCGAAACCGTAGCCAAGGCCGTCGCCGACCGCTCCCGCGCCCGCATCTTGAAACTGCTGGAGGGGGGAGAGCTTTGCGTCTGCCAGATCACCACCGTGCTGAACCTGGCGCCCGCCACCGTCTCGAAACACCTCGCCGCGTTGAAGACGGCCGGATTGCTGCAGCAACGCCGTGACGGCAAGTGGGTTTACTACCGCTTGGCGGAACTGGCGTTCAACGCTTATGCCGGCCCGTTCCTCGCCTTGGTGCGGGCGGCGTTGGCCGACGATCCGACCATCGACGAGGACCGCAGGGTGCTGGCGTTGGTCAACCAGGTGCCGCTCCAGGCGTTGTGCGACCAGGGGCGGGCGGCATTGCCTTTGGGGGCCCAAGCGGAAACCTCCTGCTGTGGAGAATCAAGATGAGCGACAAGATCTACAACGTGCTGTTCCTGTGCACCGGCAACTCGGCCCGCAGCATCATGGCCGAGGCCATCCTGAACAGCGACCTGAGCCGCAAGTTCCGCGCCTTCAGCGCCGGCAGCCATCCCAAGGGAGAGATCGACCCGACGGTGCTGGCGCTGTTGAAGAAGACCAATTACCCCACCGATGGCCTGCGTTCCAAGTCGTGGGACGAATTCGCCCAACCCGGCGCCCCCGAACTGGATTTCGTCTTCACCGTCTGCGACAACGCCGCCGGCGAGGTCTGCCCCATCTGGCCGGGCCAGCCGATGACCGCCCATTGGGGGGTTCCCGACCCCGTCGCCTTCACCGGTAGCGAAGCCGAAAAGGCGGCCCATTGCGGCGAGATCATGCGCATGCTGGCCAACCGCATCAACATTTTCGCCGCCCTGCCCATCCGTTCGCTGGACAAGCTGACGCTGCAAAAGCGCCTGGATGACATCGGCAAGAACAAAGCCTGAAGCAGGAAGACCGCAATGACCGACAAACTCGTCAACGTCCTCGTCCTATGCACCGGTAACAGCGCCCGTTCGGTGCTGGCCGAATGCCTGATCAACGATCTGGGCGGCGGCAAGTGGAAGGCGTACAGCGCCGGCAGCAAGCCGACCGGCAAGGTCAACCCGCTGTCCGTCGAGATCCTCATGGAAAAGGGCCATGCGGTTGACGGACTGCGGTCGAAGTCGTGGGACGAGTTCGCCGCCCCCGACGCCCCCAAGATGGACCTGGTCATCACCGTCTGCGACAACGCGGCGGGCGAGGTCTGCCCCATCTGGCCAGGTGCACCGAAGAAGCTGCATGTGGGCTTCCCGGATCCCGCCGAAGCCCAGGGCAGCCACGCGGAACGCCTGGCCGTGTTCCGCGAGGTCTATGGCATGATCGAGGCCAAGATCCGCAAGCTGATCGAAGTCGGCCCGGATCGGGTCGGGGAGGTCTGAGATGTCGGCCCAATGCGAAGTGGCGGCCAAGGCCGCCGCCAACGCCCCCATGGGGTTCTTTGAACGTTACCTGACGCTGTGGGTGGGCTTGTGCATCATCGCCGGCGTGACCTTGGGGCATTTCCTGCCCGCCCCCTTCCAGGCCATCGGCGGCATGGAGGTGGCGCAGGTCAACCTGCCGGTGGCGGCGCTGATCTGGCTGATGATCATCCCCATGCTGCTGAAGATCGATTTCGGCGCCCTGCATCAGGTCAAGGAACATTGGAAGGGCATCGGCGTCACCTTGTTCATCAACTGGGCGGTCAAGCCGTTCTCCATGGCGCTGTTGGGCTGGGTGTTCATTTCCACCTTGCTCCGCCCCTACCTGCCCGCCGAACAGATCGACAGCTACATCGCCGGGCTGATCCTGCTGGCGGCGGCGCCGTGCACCGCCATGGTGTTCGTGTGGTCCAACCTGACCAATGGCGAGCCGCACTTCACGCTGAGCCAGGTGGCGCTCAACGACACCATCATGGTGTTCGCCTTCGCCCCCCTGGTCGGCCTGCTGCTGGGCCTGTCCTCCATCACCGTGCCGTGGGACACCTTGCTGCTGTCCGTGGTGCTTTACATCGTGGTGCCGGTGCTGGTCGCCCAAGCCTGGCGCAAGGCGTTGCTGGCGCAAGGACCGCAAGCCCTGCCCAAATTGCTGTCGAAGCTGGGTCCGTTGTCGCTGGTGGCGCTGCTGACCACCTTGGTGCTGCTGTTCGGCTTCCAAGGCGAGCAGATCATCGCCCAGCCCATGGTCATCCTGCTGCTGGCGGTGCCCATCACCATCCAGGTCTACTTCAACTCGGGCCTGGCCTATTGGCTGAACAAGAAGTTTGGGGTGGCCCATTGCGTCGCCGGCCCGTCGGCGCTGATCGGCGCCAGCAACTTCTTCGAATTGGCCGTCGCCGCCGCCATCAGCCTGTTCGGCTTCCAGTCGGGGGCGGCGCTCGCCACCGTGGTCGGGGTGCTGATCGAGGTGCCGGTGATGCTGAGCGTGGTCAAGATCGTCAACGCCAGCAAGGCTTGGTACGAAACCAAGGCTTAGGAGGAAACCATGACCAAGCTTGAAGTCTACGACCCCGCCATGTGCTGCTCGACCGGCGTGTGCGGTCCCGAGGTCGACCCCGCCCTGGTGGCCTTCGCCGCCGACCTGAAATGGGCGGCCGAGCGGGGCGTCGAGGTGCTGCGCTACAACCTGGGCACCGAGCCGCAGGCGTTCGCCGCCAACGCAGCGGTGGTCAAGGAACTGGAAGCCGGTGTGGATCGGCTGCCGATCATCGCCGTCGACGGGAACATCGTGTCGACCGGCATCTACCTGACCCGCGACCAGCTGGCGGCCAAGCTGGGCCTGGGCACCGCCCAACCCAAGGTCACCGCCAAGGCGGGCGGCTCGTGCTGTTCCGGCTCGTCCTGCTGCTAAGGAGGCCATGATGGCCATGCCGACGATCGCCACCCGTTACGCGTTCTTCACCGGCAAGGGCGGCGTCGGCAAGACCTCGCTGTCTTGCGCCAGCGGCTTGGCGTTGGCCGAGGCCGGGAAGCGGGTGTTGATCGTCAGCACCGACCCCGCGTCCAACCTGGACGAGGTCCTTTCCACCCCGCTTGGCCCCAGGCCGATTGCCGTCGCCGGGATGGACAAGCTGTTCGCCCTCAACATCGACCCGGAAGCCGCCGCCCGCGACTACAAGGAACGCATGGTCGCCCCCTATCGCGGCATCCTGCCGGCCGCCGCCATCGCCAGCATGGAGGAGCAATTCTCCGGCGCCTGCACGGTCGAGATCGCCGCCTTCGACGAATTCGCCAAGCTGCTAGGCGATTCGGCGGCGACCGGGGATTTCGACCACGTCATCTTCGACACGGCGCCCACCGGCCACACCTTGCGGCTGCTGACCCTGCCCTCGGCGTGGAGCGAATTCATCGCCTCGTCCACCGGGGGTGCCTCGTGCCTGGGACCGCTGGCCGGGCTGGAAAAGCAAAAGACGCTCTACGCCGCCACCGTCGCCCACCTGTCGGATCCCGCCCTGACCACCGTCATCCTGGTGGCACGCCCCGAGCATTCGGCCCTGCGCGAGGCCGAACGCACCCGGGGCGAATTGGCGGAACTGGGCGTTCGCAACCTGCGCCTGGCCATCAACGGCCAGTTCGTCGCCGCCACTTCCGGCGACCGCGTGGCCGATGCCATGACCCGGCGCGGCCAAGACGCCATGGCGGCATTGCCGGCGACGCTCGGCGCCCTGCCAATCAGCCAGACCCCGTTCCTGCCCAAGGGGACTGTCGGGCTGGACTCGCTGCGATTGTTGATCACCCCCGAACGTGCCGAGACACCGCCCTTCGCAGCCATCCCCCCCCTGCCCCTGCCCGCCGGCCTGTCCCCCATCGTCGCCGACATCGCGGCAACCGGGCATGGGGTGGTGATGACCATGGGCAAAGGCGGCGTCGGCAAGACCTCGGTGGCTGCCGCGGTGGCGGTGGCACTGGCCGGACGTGGCCACAAAGTGTTGCTGTCCACCACCGATCCGGCCGCCCACGTGGCGTTTGCCATCGACCAGCCGGTTCCCAACCTGACCGTCGCCCGCATCGATCCCGAGGCCGAAATCGCCGCCTATCGCGACGAAGTCCTGGCCAAGGCGGGATCGGGCCTGGATATGGCCGGCCGCGCCATGCTGGAAGAAGACCTGCGCTCGCCCTGCACGGAAGAAATCGCCGTCTTCCGGGCCTTCGCCCGCACCATCGACGCCGGCAAGGACGGGTTCGTGGTTCTCGACACCGCCCCCACCGGCCACACCATCTTGTTGCTGGACGCCGCCGAAG
>JAIWOG010000267.1 GCA_020217035.1 Magnetospirillum sp.
ACGCCGCCGCCCTGGCGGCAGCCCTGGACTCGCCCGGCCGGGCCTGCCTGGTGGTCACCGGCCAGGGGGGCGAGCTTTACCGCAACAGTTTGGGTCGGCGGCTGCTGGGGCCGGCCTGCTCGCCGTTGGCGCCGTTGAGCGAACGCACCCAAGGCGACGACCGAGCCCTGGACGATTTGGACCGGCTGGCCGCCGCCGCCCTGGTCGGCGCCGCCCGCAAGGCCGAGCTGTCGCTGGTCGCCGCCAGCGGCGGCCGCGAATGGTTCGCCATCGAGGTGCGCCCGGCCGGGCCATCGGCGGTGGCCTGGTTCGTCGAGGACGTCAGCGCCCAACGCGCCATCGAGGAAACGCTGCGCCGCGACAACGAATGGCTGGCCGATTTCATCGACTTCCTGCCCGTCGGCATCTATTGCGCCGATTCCGACGGAATCATCCGCACCGCCAACCATCGTTTGGCGGAATGGCTGGGTGGCACGCCGTCGGAACTGGTCGGCCATTCCCTGGAAGACGTGCTGGGCCTGACCCCCGACCCCGAGGAGGAACGCGTCGAATTGCGGCTGATGGGGCGCGGCGGCGAGGTATTCCAAGCCATGCTGGCCCATTCGGTGTTCGACGAGGGCGGCGAAATCCGCACCCGCTCGGTGGTGGTGCGCGACATGGTGCCCGAACATCAATGGGAACGGGCGCTGCGCAGCGCCGAACGGCGTTTCCGCTGGCTGTTCGACGACGCCCCGGTCGGCATCGCGCTGATCGAGCAGGACGGCAGCATCGGTGCCTGCAACCTGGCCTTGCAGGCGATGATGGGCATCGACCACGACGCCATGGTCGGACGCGCCCTGGCCGATTACATCGCCGCCGAGCAGCAGGATGGGGCGGCCGAGCAATTGAACCGGGTGCTATCCGGGTCGTTGCCCGGCGCCCATCTGGACGTCCGCCTGAAAGGCCGCCGCGACCTGATCGCCCAGTTGTTCGTCAGCCCCACCCACGAGGACGGGGCCATTTCCGGCCTGATCGTCCATTTCATCGACGCCACCGAGCAACGCAACCTGGAAGTCCAGTTCGCCCAAAGCCAGAAGATGCAGGCCATGGGCCAACTGGCCGGCGGCGTCGCCCACGACTTCAACAACCTGCTGACCGCCATGATCGGTTTCTGCGACCTGCTGCTGCAGCGCCACGGCGCCGGCGACCCCAGCTTCGCCGACATCATGCAGATCCGCCAGAACGCCAACCGCGCCGCCAGCCTGGTGCGTCAACTGCTGGCTTTCTCGCGCCGCCAGGCGTTGCAGCCGCGTCTACTGAACGTCACCGACGCCCTGGCCGATTTGTCCACCCTGCTGCGCCGGCTGCTGGGCGAAACCATCGAGCTGAAGCTGGTGCATGGCCGCCAGTTGGGTTTGGTGCGCGTCGATCCCGGCCAGTTCGACCAGGTGATCATCAACCTGGCGGTCAACGCCCGCGACGCCATGCCGGGTGGCGGCACGCTCACCATCCGCACCAATTCCGTCACCGTCGACCAGCCGGTGCAGCGCGGCCCGGAACTGATGCCGGCCGGCCAATACGTGCTGATCGAGGTGGCCGACACCGGCACCGGCATCGCCCGCGAACATCTGGGCCGTATCTTCGAACCGTTCTTCTCCACCAAGGAAGTCGGCGCCGGCACCGGATTGGGGCTTTCCACCGTCTACGGCATCGTGCGCCAGACCGACGGCTTCGTGGTGGTGGACAGCGAAGTGGGCCAAGGCGCCACCTTCGCCATCTATCTGCCGCGCATCGAGGCGGAACCGGCCAGCGAACCCAAGAAGCTGGCCGCCGCCCCCGAATCCACCGACCTGACCGGATCGGGCACCATCTTGCTGGTGGAAGACGAGGACGCGGTGCGCATGTTCGGCAGCCGGGCCTTGAAGAACAAGGGCTACAAGGTGATCGAGGCGCGCTCGGGCGAGCAGGCGCTGGACGTGCTGCGTTCCGAGGACGGCATCGACGTGCTGATTTCCGACGTGGTGATGCCCGGCATGGACGGCGTGACGCTGGCCAAGCTGGTGCGCATGGAACGCCCCGGCATCAAGCTGATCCTGATTTCCGGCTATTCCGAAGACGTGGCCAGAAACGGCATCGACCCCGATGCCGGCATCCACTTCCTGCCCAAGCCGTTCTCGCTGAAACAATTGGCCGAAGCGGTCAAACTGGTGATGGAGGAACAGCCCGCATGAATGACCGCGCCGCCCTGTTGGCCAAGGCTCTTTCCGCCCATCGCGCCGGCGACCTGGCAACGGCCGAACCGGTTTACGCCCGATTGCTGGAAATCGATCCCGACGACGCGGAAGTCCTGCACCTGTCGGCGGTCATCTATCTGCAAAAGGGCCGTGCCTTGGAAGCGCTGCCGCTGGCCCAGGCTTCCACCGTCATCGATTCCGCCCAAGCCAAGCCCTGGAACACCCTGGGGTCGTGTCTGGCCGCCCTGGGACGGCAGGACGAGGCCATCGCCGCCTTCCGCAAGGCCATCGCGATCGATGCCGATTTTACGCCGGGGCGGGCCAATCTGGCCAACTTGCTGAACCAGACCGGCGCCAGCGCCGAAGCCGAGGAGCAATTGCGCCGGATCATCGCCAGCAATCCCCAGGATGCAGCGGCCCACAACAATCTGGGCTCGGCCCTGCACGCGCAGGGGCGTGGTGACGAAGCGGAAGCGGAGTTCCGCGAAGCCTTGCGCTTGGCTCCGACCTTGCCGGAAGCGCGGCTCAATCTGGGCATCCGCGCCCGCGAGAACGGCAACGCCGACGAAGCCCGCACCTTGCTGGCAAGCCTTACCCATTCCGGCGGCAAGTTGCTGCACGACACCATCCTGCCCGCCATCATCCCCGACGCCGCGTCCATTGATTCCTTGCGCCAACGCTACGAACGTGGGCTGGACTCCTTGATGGAGCGCCCCGGCAGCATTTCCGATCCGTTGGTCGAGATCGGGCAGTTGCCGCAATTCTATTTGGGCTATCACAGCCGCGACGACCGGCCGTTGCAGGAAAAATTAGCCCGCGCCTTGCGCCTTGCCTGCCCATCGCTGGATTTCACCGCGCCGCATTGCCGGCCCGGCCAATGGCGGCCCGGGAAAAGGCTGCGGGTGGGTGTGGTGTCTCGCCACCTGTACAACCACACCATCGGCAAGTTGATGGAGGGGCTGCTGCGGGGGCTGTCCGGCCCGGATGCGCAAACCTTCGTCTTCTTCCTGGGAGGACGCGACGACGCCGTGACGGCCCGCATCTCGGCCCAGGCCGACCATGCCGCCCAGTTGCCTTCCGTTTTGCCCCTGGCTCGTGCCATGTTGGCCGAGGCCAAGCTGGACGTGTTGCTGTATCCCGATATCGGCATGGAACCGCTGACCTATTTCCTGGCCCACGCCCGTCTCGCCCCGGTGCAGATAACCACCTGGGGGCACCCGGTCACCACCGGCCTGCCCCATGTGGACATTTTCCTGTCGGCCGAGGCCATGGACCCGCCAGGATCCGAAGCGCATTACAGCGAAAAATTGCTCCGGCTGCCCCATCCCGCCCTGTGCTACGCCCGTCCACAAGCGGTAACGCCCATGGATCGCGCCGCCCTGGGACTGCCCGCCACAGGGCGTTTGGTGGTCTGCCCACAAACCCTGTTCAAGTTCCATCCCGATTTCGACCGTCTGATCGGCGGCGTGCTGCGCAGCCGATCGGACGCCCGACTGGTTCTGATAGAAGGCAAGGATTTGTGGCGCCGCCAATTGGAACAGCGTTTCCGCGCTTCCATCCCCGACGTGGCCGAACGCATCGTCTTCGTGCCCCGCCTCAGCCAGCATGATTTCATCGCCCTGATCGCCGCCGCCGATCTGATGATCGACATTCCACAATGGGCCGGCGGCAACACCACCTTGGAGGCCCTGTCCAGCGACACCCCCATCGTCACCCTGCCCAGCCCCTTCATGCGGGGACAATTGACCGCGGCCATGCTGCTGCGAGCCGGCTTGGACGATTTGGTGGCCAAAGACGAGGACCAGTACGTGGCCAAAGCCGCCGCCATCTTGGACGACCCCGCCCCGTGGCGAATTCTGGTCCGCCGGCACTCTGACGCGCTTTATGGCGAACAAGGGGATGCGGCTCGCCTGTCGGCCGTGTTCCGCTCACAGGTGGAAGAGGCACGAAAATAGAATTTCTTGCGAACAAAAGCGAACATTCTTGTTGCGTTCTCATTGGGAACGTGTACCTTGGGATGCAGGAAGCACATTGCATCACCCGCTTAAGCGGGATAAACCAAGGGGGCCGCCATGTCTCAGGCTGCGTTGCGTCTCGTGGATAAGGACACCATGGATCGTCAGAAGGCACTGGAAGCCGCCGTCAGCCAGATCGAGCGGGCGTTCGGCAAGGGTTCCATCATGAAGATGGGACAAAAGGAAACCGTCGAGACCGAGGTGGTCTCCACCGGATCGCTGGGCCTGGACATCGCCCTTGGCATCGGCGGCCTGCCGCGTGGCCGCATCATCGAGATTTACGGGCCGGAAAGCTCGGGCAAGACCACATTGGCCCTGCATGTCCTGGCCGAGGCCCAGAAGAAGGGCGGCACCTGCGCCTTCATCGACGCCGAGCACGCGCTGGACCCCAGCTATGCCAGGAAACTGGGCGTCAACCTGGACGATTTGCTGATCAGCCAGCCCGACGCCGGCGAGCAGGCGCTGGAAATCGCCGACACCCTGGTGCGGTCCGGGGCCGTGGACGTGCTGGTGGTGGACTCGGTGGCCGCCCTGGTGCCGCGCGCCGAGTTGGAAGGCGAGATGGGCGATTCCCATGTGGGCCTGCATGCCCGCCTGATGAGCCAGGCGCTCAGGAAGCTGACCGGCTCGGTGTCGAAATCCAAGTGCATCGTCATCTTCATCAACCAGATCCGCATGAAGATCGGCGTCATGTTCGGCAACCCCGAAACCACCACCGGCGGCAACGCGCTGAAGTTCTACGCCTCGGTCCGCATGGAAATCCGCCGCGTCGGCGCCATCAAGGACCGCGACGAGGTGGTGGGCAACCAGACCCGCGTCAAGGTGGTGAAGAACAAGCTGGCGCCGCCCTTCAAGGTGGTCGATTTCGACATCATGTATGGTGAAGGGGTGTCCAAGACCGGCGAGCTGATCGACCTGGGCGTCAAGGCCAACGTGGTGGAAAAGTCGGGCGCCTGGTTTTCGTACAATTCCACCCGCATCGGCCAGGGCCGCGAGAACGCCAAGCAGTTCATGCGCGACAACCCGGCCATGGCCGCCGAAATCGAGGCGACCATCCGCGCCAATGCCGGCCTGGTGGCCGAAGCCTTGGCCGGCGGTCCCGGCGATCTGGACGGCAACGCCACCGAAGACTGACACCGTCTGTCCGCGCTGACGGCTGTCACCCCGCCCGGCCCCCAGGTCGGGCGGGTTTCTTTTGGCAAAAGGCGATTCAGCGCCGCCCGAACAGCTTTTCGATGTCGGCCAGGCCCAGCGTCACATGGGTGGGACGGCCGTGGTTGCACTGGCCGGATAGCGGTGTCGCCTCCATCTGGCGCAACAGGGCGTTCATCTCGGGGATGGACAGCCGGCGGCCGGCGCGTACCGAGCCGTGGCAGGCCATGGTGGCGCAGACGTCCACCAGTTTTTCCTTCAGCTTCAGCGCCTCGCCCCATTCCGCCAGGTCATCGGCCAAGTCGCGAATCATCGATTGCACATCGCATTCACCCAGGATGGCCGGGGTTTCGCGCACCACCACCGCTCCCGCACCGAAGCCTTCCACCACCAGCCCGATCTCGGCCAGGGTTACAGCCGCCTCGGCAACCCGACTGGCGCCAGCTTCGCCCAGTTCCACCACTTCCGGCAGCAACAGCGCCTGGGTCTTGACCCGGCCTTCCGCCATGGCCTGACGCATGCGTTCCAGCACCAGCCGTTCGTGGGCGGCGTGTTGGTCGACGATGACCATACCGTTCGGCGTTTCGGCAACGATATAAGTGTCGTGCAGTTGCGCCCGTGCCGCCCCCAACGGAAATTCCACGCCGTCCCCCGCCGATTCAGGTACCGGCGCTTGGGGGGGCAGATGCAGTCCGGGCAGCGATTCCGCCAGTCCCGACATGGGCGCCTGGGCGGCGATTGATTGCCAGACCTGCGCCTGGCTGGGACGCGGGCCTGGTGGCTGCCATTGATAGGCGCTGTTGGAACGTTGCGCGGCCGCGACGCCCAGCGCCCCCAAGGCGGCGCCGCTGACCGTGGACGCGGTGCGGTGCCCGGCCGCCGCCAAGGCGTGGCGAATGGCGGACACGATCAGTCCGCGAACCAGCCCGGCCTCGCGGAACCGCACTTCCGACTTGGCGGGATGGACGTTGACGTCCACCGCATCGGCGGGCAGGTCGACGAACAGCGCCACCACCGGATGACGGTCATGGGACAGCACGTCCTGATAGGCGCCCTTGACGGCACCGATGACCAGACGGTCCTTCACCGGGCGTCCGTTGACGAACAGATATTGGTAAGCGCTGGTGCCTTTGTTGAAAGTGGGCAGGCCGGCCCAGCCGGTCAGCCGCACGCCGTCGCGCTCGGCATCCAGTTCCACCGCGTTGTCCTGGAAATCCCGGCCGATGATCGCCCCCAGACGGGCCAGCAGGGCCTGCGCCCGATTCCCCTTGTGGGCGGCAAGCTTCAAAACCGTGCGGCTGGCGTCGGCCAGCGAGAAGGCGACGTGCGGATGGGCCATGGCCAGACGCTCCAACACGTCGATCGCGTGGCCGAGTTCGGTGCGCGGCGCCTTCAGGAACTTCAACCGGGCCGGGGTGGCGAAGAACAGGTCGCGCACCTCGACCCTTGTTCCAGGCGGATGGGCGGCGGGCACCGGCTGGCCCTTGACGCCCGCTTCGACGCTGAGGGCCCAGGCCGAATCGGCGCCCAGGGGACGCGAGGTCAAGGTCAGCCGCGCCACCGAGCCGATGGACGGCAGCGCTTCACCGCGGAACCCCAGATGGCGGATATGGACCAAGTCGTCGTCAGGCAATTTCGAAGTGGCGTGTCGCTCCACCGCCAGTTCCAACTGCTCGGCCGACATGCCGCAACCGTCGTCGGTGACGCTGATCAGCGCTTGTCCGCCCTCGACCACCACCACCTCGACACGATTGGCGCCGGCGTCGAGCGCGTTTTCCACCAATTCCTTGATGGCCGAGGCGGGGCGTTCCACCACCTCGCCGGCGGCGATCTGGTTGACCAAAGTGGGCGGCAGCAAGCGGATCGTCATGGCCGCACCATAACCCGGCCTTTTCGATTTCTCCACATCTTCACCGCGAATGCGCTAAGATACGCACATCACTCTGCCGCCGAGGCTGACATGGCCAGCAGAACCATGACCCAGAAACCCGCGCCCATCAAACGCCCCATGCCCTCGCCGCATCGGCTGCGTCCCTGGGTGCTGGTCTCCGGTCTGGTCGCCATCACCGTGGGCGGCGGCTTGGCCCTGTGGTTGCTGATGGACGCCGAGAACCATGCCGGCGACCCCACCGACCTGTTGGTCTCCCAGATGCAGACGGCCGCCAAGGGCGGGAACCCGCCCCCCTTCCACGCCTTGGGCGGGGCGTTACGCACCCTCTATGGCCAAGGACGCATCAACGTGGTGGCCGAGGACGTGCCCTCGGGCCCCTGCGTCAAGGCCGGCTGGCGTCTGGCCAAAAGCGGCACCATCATCGTCAACGGCGTGCTGCCCACCCGCCTGTCGGCGGCCAAGCTGACCGAATTGTGCGAGGGCGGCGCCACCCTGACCTGGGCGCCAGATTAACATTCATGCCCCAGGCAGCAGGATGTGGAACGTACAGCCCTGGCCCAGTTGCGATTCGATCCAGATACGCCCGCCATGCATCTCGACAACCTTGCGGCAGATGGCCAGGCCGATGCCGCTGCCGGCATAATGGGACCCGGCATGCAGGCGCTCGAACATGCGGAATACCCGTTCATGATATTCTGGGGCCATGCCGATCCCCTGGTCACTGATCCGTACATGCACCCAATTGTCGGTGACGTCGGCGTCGATCTCCACATGTGGCGGAATACCCGGCTTGGCGAATTTCAGCGCGTTGCCCACCAGATTCTGCAACAGGCGCGACAGCGCCTCGCGGTTGCCCGTGACCGGCGGCAGCGCCGCGATCCGGATCTCGGCTTTGGATTCGTCGATCGCCGCCGACAGGGCTTGCCGCGCTTCCGTCGCCACCTGATCCAACTCCACCACCTCCGACACCTGCTCGCCCCGTCCCAACCGGGCGTAGGACAGCAAGTCGTTGATCTGGCGGCGCATGCGTTCGGCGCCGTCGATGATGAAGCCGATGAACTCGTCGGCTTCCGCCCCCATTTGTCCGCGATAGCGCCGCGCCAGCAATTGGGCGAAGCTGATGATGGTGCGCACCGGTTCCTGCAAATCGTGCGAGGCGGCGTAGGCGTATTCCTGCAATTCGGCGTTGGATAGCGCCAGGTCGTGGCTTTTCGCCGCCAACTCGCTTTGCGTCTTTTGCATTTCGGCGATCTGGCGGTTCATGTCGGCGGCCTGGACGATGAACACACCGGTCAGCGGCCGCAACACCTTGACCAGTCCCAGAACCCCCAGCCCGACCGCCGCCAACACCGCCACCCCCACCCACAGCACCAGCCGGTCCACATCGGCGGTCACCTCGCGCGACGGCAGTTTCAGCACCATCACCCAATCGGTGCCCGGCAAGGTGGCGGCGGCGTGCACCACGTCGCCGACATTGGCCATGCGGACGTCGCCCTGGGTGCGGGCGGCGGCGGTCAGAGCCAAGGTGGGATCATCCAGCAAAAAGCCCGGATCCGACGCCATCACCACCCGCGAGGTCGCCCCCACCTGGACCAAGGCGGCTTCGGTGCGGCCACGCAATCCGCGCACCTGGTCGATGACCGCATGCAAGGACCCGGCATCGACGGCGACCACATCCACGCCCTCGCGCTGGCCGCCGCGTCCTTGGATGGGGGCCTGGACCACCAGCACCGCCCCCATCTCCCCTTGTTCCAGGCGCACGCTGATCGGCCCGCCGGCATCACCGGTAACGCCCAGGCCGGTGACCTGCCCCAGGCGGGCGACCACCTGTCCGTCGGCGGCGACCCGCACCACCCCCAGCATGTCGGGCGACAGGCTGAGCGCGTCGCCCAGCTTGTCGGCGGTGAAGCGGCGCAATTCGTCGAGATCGACCTCGCCGCGGTTATAGCTTTCCAGTTTCTGGCGGATGACCGTCCGGCTGGTCACCTGCTGGACCAAGCCGATGGCGCGGCCGACCACCTCGCCGCCGGCCAGCATCTTCAACGTCAGTTCATGGCGCAGCGATTCCTGGGCCTCGTCGCGCAGACGATAGGCCAAGGGCGCTACCGCCAAGGCGGCGACGACGACACCCACCATCACCATGGCAAGGATGGCATAAAGCACAATGTTGCGGCGCAAGCGCTCGGCGTCCACGGGCGCCACGTTCTCCCCCTGTCGACGCTCTGGGGCGACAAGATTAAGCCGGTGGCGCGGCCAATATCAATCTCTGCTGAAATATATAGATCGTCTCGCCATCTCGAGACGGTTGGGGCATAGTCTTAAATCCCGTCGCCGCTCTCCGCCCGTGTCAGCATGCAACTCTTGGAAGTGATCGCCGCAATCCGTCTGCTGGCAACGCAAGGCCGCATGATCGAAGCGGCCAACCTTGCCCTGATGGCGGTCGAATCCGGTCCACAGGTGTTGGAAACCAACGCCGAAGCCATGTATTTGGGCATCCGGATGCCGGCGGCCACCCGCTTTCAGTTCCTGAACGAAATCTGCGCCCGTCACCGCGTCGCCGGTCCCGCCCCGCTGCTTGACAAGCTGATCGGGCTGTTCGCCAGCCATCCCGGGCGATACGAGCTGTTTGCCGCCCTCAGCGTCATCTTGTGTCGGCAGGAATTGCCCGAGCTGGCGATCCAAGCCTTCGGCCAAATCCTGCGCCCGGCCCAAGCCAAGGACGATTGCGT
>JAIWOG010000268.1 GCA_020217035.1 Magnetospirillum sp.
CCACGCCGTGGTCAGCGAATACGCGACGTCGGCAGACCAATATGACCAATCCGGCGCCCACCACGCCAGCATCGACGCCTTCACCGCCCTGTTGGCCGAATGCCTGGAAGGACCGCGCCAAGGGCTGAGCATTGTCGACGCCGCCTGCGGTTCCGGCCTGGCCACCCCCACCCTGCGGCCGTGGGCGGCACATCTGACCGGACTGGACCTGTCGCCCCACATGTTGTCCATGGCGGCCAAAGGCCGGCAATACGACCGCCTGGTGGAGGGCGACATGGTGGCCGCCATGGCCGCCATGCCTGGCGACACCGATCTGGTGGTCTGCGCCGGCGGCACCTATTACCTGCAAGACCTGGCGCCGTTCCTGGCCGCCGTGCGCAGCTGCCTGAAACCCGGCGGGCAAGTCTTCTTCGCCGATTATCCGGCGCTGGAGGACATGGGCGTGATGGAAACCATCGGCGGCAACCTGCGCTATTGCCGGCCGGCGGGCCTGACCCGCGCCCTGGCCGCGGAGCACGGCTTCGCCGAGATCAACTGCGTGCTGGAACTGTCCTTCAACCTGCCGGCCTTCCACTGGCATTTCCGCAAGCTTTGATCATTCGTCCTTGACCGGACGGCTGAGCCCCGGCGGCAACTTGGTTTCCAGGTCGCACAGGGTTTTCTCGACTTGCGACTGGGACAGGTTCTCCACCTTGGACAGGTCCGCCTGGGTCAGGTCGGCCCCCATCAGGATGGCGCCCGACAGGTCGGCGCCAGCCAGCTTGGCCCGCGACAGCTTGGCGCCGGCCAGATCGGCGCCGCGCAGACAAGAACCTTCCAAATTGGCCAGCCGCAAATCGGCGTGCCGCAATTGCGCCACCCCCAGATTGGCGCCGCCCAATTGCGCCGCGCCCAACACCGCGTAACGGAAATCGGCGCCATCCAGACGCGATTCGGCCAGGAAGGCGTCGGACAGGTCGGTTTCCCGGAACGACGCGTTGGCCAGGATGGCGCCGGACAGGTCGGCCCCCCCCAGATCCATCTTGTTGAACACCGCCCGCTGTCCCTCGGCCCCCTTGCTGACCAGCCATTGGCCGTGGGCGGCGACGATGGCGGAAACGTCGAGCGCCGCCACGTCCTTGCCTTTCTTGGGCTTCTTGCCGTCGCGGGCCAGTTCCTCCAGCCAGCGCTTCTTGCGCTTTTCCGCCAGCCTGCGGGCTTCGGAATCGTCCTCGACCAGATCGTAATCGCGGGTTTTACGCTGGGGGGTGCTGGCGATGTCGCTGTCGTCCAGCCTGCCCCCGGTCGGCTTGCGGCCCTCCACCAATCCCGGCGGCGGCTGATAGGGCTTGGCCGAGACCGGGGCCGGCGGCTGAGAAGAAGAAGACGGCACCGGCCTTTCCACCGTGACCGGGGCCGACATCGCCACTGGCGGCGGCGGTGCTGCCGGCACCACCGGATGATCCAGGGGGGAATCCGGCTTGACGACGGCGGGCGCCGGCAAACGTTGGGGATTCTTCAAGGCGTCGGCCACCCGATGGGTCAATTCGTGGCCCGACACCCGCTTTGGCACCACCCCTTCCAACCCCAAGTCCAGGAACCGCGCCAACAGTGGCTTGTCGGAACTGGCCCCCATCAGCAAGACCGGCATCTCGGCATCAGCCGCCCGCACCCGTTCCAGGAAAGCGCCGGCCTGCTCCACATCGCCATCGGGATCCAGCAGAGCGATGTCGGGAACCTGGCCCATCATCGGCGTGGCGTCGGCGGCGACGCTGGTGGACAAGATTTCGCGCACGTTCAGCTTGCGGAAAGTCTGGCGCACCAGGAAGCGGAAGGAATCGTCGCGGCTGAACAACAGCACGCGGATGCCTTTCCAGTCGATGTCGCCGCTATGAAGCATGGAGGGATGACGCATGCGGGCAGGATAATCACCCGCAAAGTTCAGGGCAACGCTGCCTCCTGTGCGTTAACTGCCTGTTGCACAATTTTTTTTACCCCCCATCTTAGGGCGATGCGACGACGAGACCCCTCGAACTATTTCCGCAACCCGCAAGGCGGCCGGCGGAACGACTGGAAGACCATCGCCACCCTGGCGCCCTATCTGTGGCCCCGGGATTCCGCAGCCCTGCGCCGGCGCGTGGTGGCGTCCCTGGTTTTCCTGGCCTTGGCCAAGCTGATCAATGTGGGCGTGCCGCTGCTGTACAAGCAATCGGTGGACGCGCTGACCATCACGCCGGCCCAGGCGATGATCGCCGTGCCGGTATTGCTGTTGCTGGGCTATGGCCTGGCCCGCATCCTTGCCGGCGTGTTCTCGGAAGCCCGCGACATCGCCTTCGCCCGGGTCGGACAAGGCGCCATCCGCAATGTCGGTCTGCAGGTGTTCCGCCACCTGCACGGCCTGGCGCTGCGCTTTCACCTGGACCGCCAGACTGGCGGCGTCACCCGTTCCATCGAGCGCGGCACCAAGGGCATCGAGTTCCTGCTGAACTTCATGCTTTTCAACATCCTGCCGACGCTTCTGGAAATCGGTTTGGTCACCCTCGTCTTGTGGCGGCTTTACGACGGTTCCTTCGCCCTGGTGACCTTCGCCACCATCGCCCTTTACATCGCCTATACCCTGGGAGTGACCGAGTGGCGGACCAAGTTCCGCCGCGAGATGAACGAAACCGACCAGCAGGCCAGCACCAAGGCCATCGATTCACTTTTGAACTTCGAGACCGTCAAATATTTCGGCAACGAGGAACACGAGGCCCAGCGTTACGACCAGGCGCTGTCGCGCTACGAAAAGGCGGCGGTGAAAAGCAAGGTGACGCTGGCGCTGCTGAACATGGGCCAGGGCGCCATCATCGCCATCGGCCTGACGGCGGTGATGCTGCTGGCCGCCGACGGCGTCGCCCAAGGCAGGCTGACGCTTGGCGACTTCGTTCTGGTCAACACCTATCTGGTGCAGTTGTATCTGCCCTTGAACTTCCTGGGCTTCGTCTACCGCGAGATCAAGCAGTCGCTGACCGACATGGAAGCCATGTTCCGTCTGCTGGCGGAAAACGCCGAGATCAAGGACGCTGACCACGCCCAGCCGCTGCTGGTGACTGGCGGCACCGTCGCCTTCAACGCCGTGCATTTCGCCTACGATCCCAGCCGCCCCATCCTGCAAGGGGTGGACTTCACCGTGCCGGCCGGCCACACGGTCGCCATCGTCGGCCCGTCCGGCGCCGGCAAAAGCACCATCTCGCGGCTGTTGTTCCGCTTTTACGACGTGACCCAAGGCGCCGTCACCATCGACGGCCAGGACATCCGCGACGTCACGCAGACGTCCTTGCGCGGCGCCATCGGCATCGTCCCCCAGGACACCGTGCTGTTCAACGACACCATCCGCTACAACATCGCCTATGGCCGCCCCGATTCCAGCCAGGACGAGATCGAGCAGGCGGCCAAGCTGGCCCGCATCCACGATTTCGTCACCTCGCTTCCCGACGGCTACGACACCCGGGTGGGCGAACGCGGATTGAAGCTGTCGGGCGGCGAGAAGCAGCGGGTCGCCATCGCGCGGACCATCCTGAAGCGCCCGGCCATCCTGCTGTTCGACGAGGCCACCAGCGCACTGGACACCCACACCGAAAAGGAAATCCAGGCGTCCTTGCGGGAAGTGTCCAAGGACCGCACCACCCTGGTCATCGCCCACCGCCTGTCCACAGTGGTCGACGCCGACGAAATCATCGTGCTGCAAGCCGGCCGCATCGCCGAACGCGGCCGCCACGCTGAGCTGATCGCCCGTGACGGCATCTATGCCGACATGTGGCGCAAGCAGCAGGAAGCGGCGATGTTGCAGGAACGGCTGGCGACGGAACTGGTGGAGGTTTAAGGGGCCTTCTTGCGCCCGATGAAATAAAGGGCGGCCCCTTTGTATTCCGCGTCATCCGCGAAAACCTTGACGCGCAACGCCTTGGGCCGATCAATCACCAACGGTGACAACAAGAAATATTGGTCGACGCTGTGCCAGTGAAAATCCACGTCAGGCGGGCCTTCAAAATCCGCGGGAAAGTCGCTTGAAGGAGGGGTCAAATCCGTCACAACGTGCGACTTTAGCTCATCATCCCCCAAATAAACGACCGTCCGCACCTGCTTGATCTGCGCATCCAAAGGGATCATCACCGAAACAACGACCCCCAGCTTCGGCAGCGTGGCCGGATAGGCAGGCAATAACACTGCCCCGCCAAAAGTTCCGATGATGCTGACTTTTCCCTGCTGTTCGAACCGAATGTCGTCGCAATAAACGGTATTAACGGTCACAGACATTGCCGGATTTCCATTACCGCGATGGCATCGGAGTCATCACTTTCCACTCGCCGAAATAAGGGAAAGATCGTCATCGACGGCTCGGACACCATCTCACGATGCTGGAGGCCCATCGGGATCACCTTAGGAGCATCCAGCACCATGCAATGCGGCTTATCGACCAGCTTCATTTCCCACTTCATGCCCATGGCCCCGGCCAGCAACACGGCGGTCGAGACCCGGATGTCGCCTTCGGAACGAAGATGACGGCTGACCGCCGATGGCGATACCTTCAAGCGCTTCGCCAGATCACGAACACCAAGTCCCGCCTTGGCGGCGGCGGCCTGCAATTGAGCGCGGATGCGGCGGGTGGCGGACGCGACGTCCACGTCGTCAGCGACGACCGTGTGGTTGGGAACGAAAGCCCCGCCGGTCAACGCCGTCAATTCGTCGTCAACAATCGGTGACAAGCTGTTCGACATCTCTTAAATCCACTTCCTTGGAATCCATTCGATCAATCAACGCCTCGACTCGCCGGGCTTGTCGCGCATAACGCGCCCTTTGCCCGGAACTGTCGGGTTCGTCGGGACGTCTCTTCAAATCCTCGGTCATCGCCAGCACGACGGCGACAAATTCGTTTTCACCTCTAAAAAAACCAAAGGTCCTGGTCGTGTTGGTCCTCATCTCGACAACGGCCTGGCCGGGCGCCCACATCCGTTGAAAAGGCGGGTCCATCCCCGATCCCTTGGGGCGAACCAGTTCAGCCCGAGGTCGGCCGCTCACGAAATCGTCCACCAGTGCCTCAAGCACCGCCCTGACACTGGGCTTATGGGTCAAGCCGACACGAATTTCGGCCGGCAGTGCCAGCACCCCATCCTGCCACAGCTTGGTAAAATAGAACTTCCGCCTGACCGGCCCGCTCTCCAGCGGAAACCGCTGATGCAGCACTCCGCTGTCCATGAGTGTGGGCACTGTGAACATATAAGTCAACACCATCAGGAATCAAAAGGGGGACGCCACCGAAAGGTGGCGAGACACCTAATGGTTGTCAATGAAAGATAAAGCCCCCTACTCCTTGGGCACCATGCGGCCCAGACGGCGGCCGCCGAAGATGTGGACGTGCAGGTGCGGCACTTCCTGGCCGCCATTGGCGCCGATGTTGGACAGCATGCGCCAGCCGTCGTCCTTGACGCCGACCATCTCGGAAACCTTGGCCACCGCCCGGAACAAGGCGGCGATTTCGGAATCGCTGGCATTGGCGGCGAAGTCGTTCATGGACACATAAGCGCCCTTGGGGATCACCAGCACATGCACCGGGGCCTGGGGCGCGATGTCGTGGAAGGCCAGGGTATGCTCGTCCTCGTGCACCTTCTTGCAGGGGATTTCGCCGCGCAGGATCTTGGCGAAGACGTTGTTGCTGTCATAGGCCATGGTCAAACCTCACTTGGGGCGGGAATTCTTTTCGGCGATGCCGGAAATGCCCTGGCGGCGGGCCAGCTCGGCCCACACGTCGCCAGGGTCCACACCGGCATCGGCCCACAGCACCAGCAGGTGGTACAGCAGATCGGCGCTTTCGGCGGCGATGGCGGCGGGTGTTTCCGAGACGGCGGCGATGGCGGTTTCCAAACCTTCCTCGCCCACTTTCTGGGCGATCTTCTTGCGGCCCTTATTGAACAGCTTGGCGGTGTAGCTGCTGTCGGGGTCGGCGCCCTTGCGGCCTTCGATGACCGCGAACAATTGGTCGAGAACATGATCGGTCATCAGCGGGCCTTTTCCACCACCACCCAGAACCCGGCGGCGTTGCGGTTATAGGTCAACAGGTTGAAACGCTGTAACAAGCGCGGCAGCCACCATCGCTCGTCTTCCTGGATCAGGTGAGCATTGCGTCCATCGGGCAGCACCTTCTTGGCCGGGCCACAATGGATGGTGAAAAAACCATAGCGAAGGACCAAGACAGCCAGATGGTCCAAGACATTGTCCAGCAAATCCGGTTCGATATGCTCCAGCACGTCGATGCAGGTCACCAGATCGCGGGGCTGGGGCTCGGCCGACCATTGGAGGACGGCGGGATCATAATGGGCGACGTCAGGTGGAAACGGCATCAGACGCCGCAGCTCCTGCCCCAGCCGCCCCTTGCCGGCGCCGTAATCCAACACGTCGTAGACCTGTAACTTGCCCATCACCTCGGCCAACAAGGGGGCGTATTCCACCGAGGCGACGCCGTAATCGGGATTTTCATGCAGGCTTCGCTGCATGTCCCGATACTGTTCCGAGATCAGGGCGCCGCTCATTGTCGCCCCCCTAGACCGGGCGCACCGGGATGCCGGCTTCGGCCATGTGGGCCTTGGCTTGGGCGATGGTGTAGGTGCCGAAATGGAAGATGGAGGCCGCCAGCACCGCGGTGGCGTGGCCGTCGCGGATGCCTTCCACCAGATGGTCCAGATTGCCCACCCCGCCGGACGCGATCACCGGCACGGTGACCGCGTCGGCCACCGCCCGGGTCAGCGGAATATTGAAGCCCTGCTTGGTGCCGTCGCGGTCCATGCTGGTCAGCAGGATTTCGCCGGCGCCATATTCCACCATGCGCTTGGCCCATTGGACGGCGTCTATGCCGGTGGGGTTGCGGCCGCCATGGGTGAAGATCTCGAACTTGCCGGGCGCCACCTGCTTGGCGTCGATGGCGACGACGATGCACTGGCTGCCGAACTTTTCCGCCGCCTCGCGAACGAATTCCGGGCGATGCACGGCCGCCGTGTTGATGCTGACCTTGTCGGCGCCGGCCAGCAGAAGTTTCCTGATGTCTTCCACCTGACGCACGCCGCCGCCCACCGTCAGCGGCATGAAGCAGGCCTCGGCGGTACGGCCGACCACGTCATAGATGGTATCGCGATTGTCGGAACTGGCGGTGATGTCCAAGAAGGTCAGTTCGTCGGCGCCGGCCTTGTCGTATATTTTGGCCTGTTCCACCGGATCGCCGGCGTCGACCAGATCGACGAAGTTCACGCCCTTGACCACACGGCCGTCTTTCACGTCCAGGCAGGGGATGACGCGCATCTTCAGCATGGGATCACTCCGCCAGCAGGGCGATGGCCTGGGCCACGTCGATGCGGCCGTCATAGATGGCACGGCCCGAGATGACACCGGCGATACCCGACGACTTCACCGCCTTCAGGGCGCGCAAATCGTCCAAGGACGACACGCCGCCGGAAGCGATCACCGGGGTGGAAATGGCCCGGGCCAAGGCCGCGGTGGCCTCGGTGTTGGGGCCGGCCAGCACGCCGTCGCGATCGATGTCGGTGTAGATGATGGCGGCGACGCCGGCATCCTCGAACTTCAGGGCCAGGTCCAGGACGGTCAGGTCCGAGGTCTCGGCCCAGCCTTCCACCGCCACCTTGCCGCCCTTGGCGTCGATGCCGACGGCGACACGGCCGGGAAAGCGCTTGCAGGCGTCCTTGACCAAAGCCGGGTCGCGCAACGCCACGGTGCCCAGGATGACCCGGCGCACACCCTTTTCCAGCCACATCTCGATGGTCGCCATGTCGCGGATGCCGCCGCCCAACTGCACCGGGACCTTGACCGCCTTCAAGATGGATTCCACCGCGGCACCGTTGACCGGCTTGCCGGCGAAGGCGCCGTTCAGGTCGACCACGTGAATCCACTGGGCGCCAGCATCGGCGAAGGCGCGGGCCTGGGCGCCGGGATCGGTGTTGAACACCGTGGCTTCTTCCATCAGGCCCAACTTCAGACGGACGCAGGCGCCGTCCTTCAGGTCGATCGCGGGAAACAGGATCATGGTTTCACATCCCAAAGGGTCAGGGCTTCCATCGCAGGAAGTTGGAAATCACGCGCAGGCCGGTGGCCTGGCTTTTTTCCGGGTGGAATTGGGTGCCGACCAGGTTGTCACGGCCGATCAGCGCGGTGATCGGGCCGCCATAGGACACACGCGCCAGTTGGTGGCGGTCGTCGGCGCATTGAAAGCGATAGGAATGGACGAAATAGGCGTGCGGATTCTCGCCCAGATCTTCCAGCAGCGGATGCGATCCGGGCACCCAGGCCAGTTCGTTCCAGCCCATGTGCGGCACTTTCAAGGCCGGGTCAGAGGGCGTGATCGCCACCACTTCGCCGCAGATCCAGTCCAGACCCTGATGGGTGCCGTGTTCGCGCCCCGTCGTCGCCATCAACTGCATGCCGACACAGATGCCCATGAACGGCCGTCCCTTGTCGATCACCGCCTCGCGCATCGCCTGAACCATGCCGTCCAGCGCTTCCAGGCCGGCGCGGCAATCGCCGAAGGCGCCGACGCCGGGCAGCACCACGCGGTCGGCCTTGGCCACCAGATCGGCGTCGGCGGTGACCTGGATGTCGGCCCCCAGGTTTTGCTCGGTCGCCACCCGTTCGAAAGCCTTGGCGGCGGAACGCAAATTACCCGAGCCGTAATCGACGATGGTCACCAACATGCTAAAGCGATCCCCCCAGCACGCCCTTGGTGGACGGCACCGCGTCGGCCTTGCGCGGGTCGATCTCGATGGCGGAACGCACGGCGCGGGCCAGCGCCTTGAAGCAGGCCTCGATGATGTGGTGGTTGTTCTCGCCGTACAGGCATTCCACGTGCAGGGTGGCGCCGGCGGCTTGGGCGAAAGCCTGGAACCATTCCTTGAACAATTCGGTGTCCATGTCGCCCAGCTTGTCGCGACGGAAATCCACCTTCCACACCAGATAGGGGCGGTTGGAAAAGTCGATGGCGACGCGGGCCAGGGTCTCGTCCATGGGCACGTAAGCGTGGCCATAACGGTTGATGCCCTTGCGGTCGCCCAACGCCTTGGCCAAAGCCGTGCCGATGGCGATGCCCGAATCCTCGGTGGTGTGGTGGGCGTCGATGTGCAGGTCGCCGTCGGCCTTGACGTCCAGGTCGATCAGCGAATGCCGCGACAACTGGTCCAGCATGTGGTCCAGGAAACCGATGCCGGTGTCGATGGTGTATATGCCGGTGCCGTCCAGGTTGACGGCCACCTCGATGCTGGTTTCGTTGGTCTTGCGCTCGACGCGGGCTTTGCGCATGGAACAGGCTCCCGAATTTAAGACCCTTCAGATATCAGGAATGGCGCAGACGCACCAGACTTCCCTTTTCGTCATTTCCCCCCATATGGGCTATCATCCCGGCGTTTTCCGCCCTCTTTCTGGATTTTTCCCATGTCCGATCTTCCTTCCTGGCACGGCACCACCATTCTTTCGGTGCGCAAGAACGGCCGTGTGGTCATCGCCGGCGACGGCCAGGTATCCCTGGGCCAAACGGTGATCAAGGCCAACGCCCGCAAGGTGCGCCGCATCGGGGCCAATTCCGACATCCTGGTCGGCTTCGCCGGCGCCACCGCCGACGCCTTCACCTTGTTGGAACGTCTGGAAGGCAAGCTGGAGAAGCATCCCGGCCAGTTGACGCGGGCCTGCGTCGAGCTGGCCAAGGACTGGCGCACCGACCGCTACCTGCGTCGCCTTGAAGCCATGATGGCGGTGGCCGATCGCGAAGTGTCGCTGGTGCTGACCGGCCAGGGCGACGTGCTGGAACCGGCCGACGGCATCATCGGCATCGGCTCGGGGGGCAATTACGCCCTGGCCGCCGCCCGGGCGCTGATCGACATGGACGTGGACGCCGAGGCCATCGTCAGGAAATCCATGGCGGTGGCGGCGGATATCTGCGTCTACACCAACACCAACATCATCGTCGAAAGCCTGTAAGCCATGAGCGCCA